>JAEXVC010000110.1 GCA_023406715.1 Bacteroidota bacterium
ATGCCAAGGAGAGTGTTAGTATTCCTGTTTTTGCCAGCATAAACTGTGTAACTGCTAATGGTTGGACAGATTTTGCCAAACGTATTGAGGACACTGGGGTAGATGCCCTTGAACTAAATGTTTTTTCCTTACCGTCGGATTTCAATAGAACTGCACAGGAGAACGAGCAGGTTTATTTTGATATTATCAACAAGGTAACAGCAGTAACAAAACTTCCTGTTGCGCTTAAAATAGGTTACTATAATGCCAGTTTAGGGAATTTTATTAAGCGGTTAAGTGAAACTCCTGTTAAAGGAATTGTCCTATTCAACAGATTCTATAATCCTGATTTCGATGTTAATAATCTGCAATTTGCCCCTTCGAGCGTATTCAGTACACCAGCCGAGATATCAACTTCGCTAAGGTGGATTGCTATTATGTCGGGTAGGGTGCAGTGTGATTTATCTGCATCAACTGGAGTTCATGATGGATTTGGAATGGTAAAACAGCTTTTGGCTGGTGCCAATTCTGTTCAGGTTTGTTCTGCAATCTACCGCAACGGTAAGGAGCATGTAACCTATATGATTAAGCAGCTAGAGCAATGGATGGATTCAAATGGTTATGCAACCATTGACGAGTTTCGCGGAAAAATGAGTCAATCAAAAACATATAACCCTGCTGCTTTTGAGAGAGTGCAGTTTATGAAATATTTTCACGACTTATAATCAAAAACACTAATAGTTAATAAAATTTAGCATTTGTTAATAAAGTTGATGATTATTGATTCTTAATATTTTACATAAGTTGTAACTTTCATCATAATTTCTGAAACCTTTTGGTTGGAGAAAGTATAAGAATTTATACTAAGTTTGTTGTCGGAAAGAATTAACGATGAGAGAAGAAAACGAAAATTACATAGGAGAAGATAATACCACTGAAATTGTTAAGCGGTACGAGGAGAAGTTAAGCCAGAGCAAAAGCATCTTCTTTGATGTATTTGAGTTTGAGAATATCATCGATTTTTACCTGTCGGACGATAACCATTCAAGAACCTGGCAGGCCATTGATATTGCCGAGCGGATTTATCCTAATTCGCCCGAGATTCAGATTAAGAAAGCCGAGTACTACTTTGTAAAGGGTGAATTCAACAATTCGTTGAGCTTGCTGGAGTATTTAGAAAAGTTTGATTCTCAGAATTACGAACTGTATTTTCTAAAAGCACAGGTTTGCTTTGAACTGGGCGAAACTCAGAAATCCATTGAGAGCTTCGATAGGGCTATAGCCATCGGTACCGATGATACAATTGAATTACTGCACCGTGTTTCGAGTTTCTACCTCGAATCCGATGAGATTAACCTGACATTAAGGTATCTGCTTAAATCCTATCAAATAGATAAAACCAGTTTGGCGGTTTTGTTCGATTTGGGCTATTGCTATGAGCGGAACAATGCATTGGATAAGAGTATCCGTTATTACAACGAGTATTTGGATATTAATCCATTCTCGGCAAGTGCTTGGTACAATCTGGGTATTGTTTACACTAAACTAGGTCGATTCGATGAGGCTTTGGAGGCTTACGATTACTGCATTGCAGTTGACCCCAACTACTCATCGGCTTACCACAATAAGGGAAATACCTTGGCATCTATTGAGCGTTACGAGGAGGCAGTTAAGGTTTTTGCCGATTTATCGGAGTTGGAAACTGACAATCCTAGGGTGTTTGCACTGCTGGGTGAGTGTTACGAGAAAACCGATAGGTTGGATTTAGCCCTCGATGCCTACAATAAATCAATTGTTATTGACCCAGAATACGCCGAGGGCTATTACGGTATTGGTATAGTTATGGCTGCTCGCCAAAAGTTAGATATCAGCCTAAATTTTATTAAGCGTGCAATTACGCTTGACCCAGAGCAGTACGATTTTTGGCTTGGAATAGGGCGTGTGCATTACGACATGAACAATATCCCCGAGGCTATTAATGCCTACCGCGAGGCCACTACATTAAATCCTAATGAACCCGATGCATACCTTGCTTTAGCTGAGGTTTTGCTCTATCAGGAGAAATTTCAGGAGGTGGAAATTTTGGTGGATGAGCTGGGCAATAAGTTCGATTCAAATGCCTCAATAAAGGTGATTAATGCTGCAGCATTGTACCTTTCGCATCATCAAAAGGAAGCATTAGAAATGCTTCGCGATGCTAAGAGGATTGATCCAACATCAATTGACGATTTTTTCAGTCTAGTGTCAATTGTTAACGATGATGATTTTGTGGATAGTGTTAAGTCTTTGTAAATAAGATAAATATATAAAAGCCACTCCGTTTTGGGGTGGTTTTTTTATTAACAATTTGTATCTAAATAGTGATTTCTGTCATCATATTTACTAAAAATGAATACATTTGGCGTAAATGTTTAAAAAAGTAGAAATATGAACTATAATTTACCATTTATACCCAGCCGTCCAGGCAAACCCAGAGAGTTCGGTTTAACAATGGTTATGGATAAAGGCCTAAGTTTGGACGAGGCCAAGAATATGGTTGCTTCTGGCGCAGAATATATCGATTTTGTAAAGTTCGGTTTTGGAACATCATTAATAACACCTCAACTTAAAGAGAAAATCAAGGTTTACAGGGATGCTGGTATAAGACCTTATTTGGGAGGGACACTTTTTGAATTATTCATTATTCGAAATATGTACGACGACTTTGTGAAGTTTGTTGACCAACTTGGGCTCGATTTGGTTGAAGTATCCGATGGCTCTATGGAGATGAACCACAAGGTTAAATGCGATTATATCACAAAACTTTCAAAGAAGTTCACTGTTATTTCTGAGGTAGGCTCCAAACAAGCCGATGTTCATATCCCAGACGACGAGTGGGTTGCAATGATGAAAACCGAAATAGAGGCTGGAAGCTGGAAGGTAATTGCCGAAGCGCGCGAAAGTGGTAATATTGGAATTTACAATAAGGATAATTCGGCTAACTTATCGTTGATTGACGACATTGTTAAACATATCAAGATTGAAAATGTACTATGGGAAGCTCCACTGAAGAGTCAGCAAGCTTGGTTTATTCAACTTTTGGGTGCCAATGTCAACTTAGGAAATATTGCCACCAATGAGGCAATCTCGCTAGAAACATTAAGACTGGGTTTACGTGGCGATACATTTTTCCAGTTTTTACCTAAATAGTTTTTAAGAGTATTATTAAAAAAATCATCAAAAATGACAAGAAGATTAATAGACTATATTGTGCTTGTTTTTAAGGGTATTGCAATGGGGGCAGCCGATGTTATTCCGGGAGTATCGGGAGGAACCGTTGCTTTTATTGCGGGAATATACGAGGAACTAATAGATTCAATAAAATCTGTTGGGTCAAAATCGTTCTTTTTACTCTTCAAACGTAATGGTATTGTTCAATTCTTAGAGGCTATAAATGCAAAGTTCCTTTTCTCCATAATTCTAGGTATTACCATTAGTTTCTTGTCATTAGCCAAGTTGATGCAGTATTTGTTAACATATCATCCAATTTTTGTTTGGGCATTCTTTTTTGGCTTAATAGTAGCATCGGTATGGTTTGTTGGCAAAAATATTACAAAGTGGAACTTTTCTGTTTACTTCAGTCTTATACTAGGCATTGTAATTGGTTTTTGGATTACCGTAATTTCCCCAACAGAAACAACAAATGAGTTGTGGTTCATTTTCCTATGTGGTTCACTGGCAATTTGTGCCATGATTTTACCCGGAATCTCAGGAAGTTTTATCCTTTTATTACTTGGAAAGTATGCTTACATGATGGGAGCGTTGGCTTCATTTAATCTTGTTATAATTGGTACTTTTTTAGTTGGAGCAACAATAGGAATATTGCTATTTTCAAAGCTTCTTTCTGTTTTACTCCATAAATTTCATAATTTCACAATAGCATTACTTACAGGCTTTATGCTTGGTTCGTTGAATAAAGTATGGCCTTGGAAAGTTGCCGTTCAAACATTTATTGATGAAAACGGATTAGTAAAGCCACTTATTGAGAAAAACGTACTCCCAGAAACCTACAAGTACAGTAATGGATTGGAGCCATATACTCTTTGGGCAATCCTATTTGCAATTTTAGGTGTCGTGGTGATTGTTCTGTTGGAACGCATTACTATTAAGAAAGATAATTCAGAAGATATTCTTAGAAAAAAGCTCGGTTTTTAGTTGGTACGAAAACAAGATTTATGTTAAAAATTCTTGTTTCTATTTTACTCTTTTTTATTAGTGAACGAATAGTTGCACAGGATACCCTGTGCAAATTTCCTAATTATACTTTCAAAGTTGGCGAGAATGTAACCTATAGGGCTTACTATAATTGGAAATTCATTTGGCTCAATGCTGGTGACGTTTTTTTTAATGTTAAGGATACGATTTACCAAAATAAGGAATCGTTTCATTTTGTTTCGAAGGGTTGGAGCTTAAAGGAGTATGATTGGTTTTATAAAGTTCGCGATAGTTTTGAATCGATTGTTACAAAAGATAGTTTTAAGCCACTTTGGTTCTTAAGAGATACCGAGGAGGGCGGTTTTAAGACTTACAACCGATACGATTTTAATCACACGAATAATCAAGTTAATATTGTAAGTTATACCTCAAAAAGGTCATACAAAGAAGAATATAAAAATATTAAACCCTGCTCATTTGATGTTTTAAGTGCAATTTATTTCTGTAGGAACATTGATTTTAATCGTTATATGATTGGCGATAAAATTCCTTTAACAATGGTCATCGATAACGATGTATTCAATCTTTTCATCAGGTATTTGGGCAAGGAAAATATAAAATTGCATAAGGATACTAAAACATATAGCACCATCAAATTTTCGGTTATGCTGGTTGAGGGCACAATATTTAAGGGTGGTGAGGATATGACAATATGGGTTACTGATGATGGAAATAGAGTTCCAGTTATGGTTGAGGCAAAAATACTTATTGGTTCAGTTAAAGCGGTTATTACTGGAGCTGAGGGGTTGGTCAGCAAATCAATTCTCAATATTAAGTAAGTTTCTATTTAAAAAGGGTTTAGGCTAAAGCTTAAACGATAACCCGAATTCCAAATGGTCAGCAATTGTATAGTGAGTTTTAATTGCTAAAACAATGGCTGTATGCTTTAGTATGGAATAGCTCAGTCCTACGCGTTGATATATTATTGGGAAACGAGGGTTAGGCTGATATAGGTATAGACCTAAATCGCCAAAAAGGGCGAGTTTATCTAAAGGTAACTTTATTCGTGCTGATGCTCCTACACTAAAATCATCATTGGGGGAGTGGTAGTTCATTCCCTCTTTACGAAGGTGAAATCGAGCAGATTTGTCGTACGTAATATCCAAACTTCCACCCAACTCTACAATTGTACTTAGCGGTTTAATGTACGCTATTTGAAAAGATAGAGGATAGTATTTTGGCCCTCCTGCATCGCCAACCTCCTTAATTGCTCCAGTCCCAGTTAAAAGGATATATGGTTGTTTTAGTGTAAAAGTAGTAGTGGAAGATTTTGTGAGTTCTGTATCGTTTAATTTGTAGGTAAACCCAACTCCAAACCCCATGCTGTTTAACCCGTAATTGGGTTTCTTTATTGCACCATTCGAAATATGATTGGCAAGGGCAGAAAATTGTATATCAATGTTCTTGCTGAAGTGATACACCAAGTTTACTCTAAAATCTATTAAAATGTTAATTGGAGTTGATATTGCAATGTTTGTGGGGTAATGGTTAACTTCATATATTTTGGATATATATATAATACCTCCGCCATACCTGAAGTTTAAATCCAACCTACTGGATTTGGCAAGTTTTAGAATCATAAAAGGGTATACACCTAATCCGCTTCCAAGCACCTTATTATTGCCAAAGTTGTAATAGTTAAGCGAAACCCCAACTTGGGGTAAATTATACGCCCAGTGCCAATTTTTGCCTCTTTTTAGGTTGAATAAAGCATCAACCTCAATATTCTGAAATAAACCCTTTTTCAGAGGGATAAGTGTGTCGTTATGTGGCCAGAAATTTAAAGCGTTATACTGAACGTTAAATGAAGATAAGGAAATTGTTTTGTCAACTTCATTTACTTGACAAAACGAAACCTTAAACAGGGTTAAGAAGAATAATAGTATGGGGTAAGCAGGCTTCAATATTTCCGTTTTTCCCAAAAATATAAAAACCTGCTCATTAACTGGCAGGTTTTTACATCGAATCCAAAGTAAACTATCTGAATATTGATAGTTTACCCATCTGTGTTTGCTCTTTTGTTTGAACCTTAATTAAATAAACTCCATTTGTTAACCTTGAAGAAAGCTCTATTGGTTCAGCGTAAACTCCCGCTGATAATTGTGTTCGTTTGCTATAAACCCTTTGTCCAAGCAGGTTAAACACTTCAATGTTTACTGTCGAAGGCACGGTTAAATCAACTTTAATATTAAATGAACCATTGCTTGGGTTGGGCCATACCGTAAGTTCTGATTTTTTTGAGGCTCCGCCCGTAATATCATCAATTCCTACGTAGATATCATCCCTATTGATTTTTTTTGAGGTGTATAGTCGATATTCTGCAGGAGACATTGCAAAAGTTTTTGAGGTTGATGTGAGTTCAATGGAATCTTTGGTGTAGTACTCGTACCACTTTCCTGTAGTTGGAAAATCGATAGTAAAATCTGTGGCTACCACATCAAAATTGCCTAGAATAACCACATCCATATCAACACCATCAAGCTTAATCCACTTTTTAGCGCCAGATAGCGAATAGTCGTAGTTGTTAGTAGAAAAGACTTCGTAATCCTGTTTTAGTCGGTTTAAATGAGCAAAAGCATTGAATACACCTCTTCTATCATCGGGTTCGTAATAGTTCCAAGGTATAGGTTTTCTGCCAGTTCTTCCGTTGTATTCAATAGAAACATCGTAGCCAACCTCGCCAAACTGCCAAATCATTTTAGGTCCAGGGAAAGGAATAAAGAAGTTTGCTGCCAACTCAACTCTCTTTAACCCTACAGTCAAGTTTTTAACATCGTGTTCTGGGTTTGTAGAGTTACCATAGGTAATATTTTTAAACATCAGCCTTTCTTCGTCGTGGCTTTCCATATAACCAACAAGGTGTGGGTTGGACCAGCCCCTCTGTTTTGCAGTAACATTGGCAAAATTTGAGTCTGTTAGCCAACCCATAGTTGCTTCACTATAAGCAAATTTTCCATTATAAGTAGAGTTTCCCCAAATAAGCATTCCGTAATCAGCAAGGGCTTTTTCCTCGGTATTATCGCAGAAATGCTCAAGTATAACGTAGGCATTAGGATTAACGCTCCATATTTTATCGGCAAATCGTTTTAAGTTGCTTATTCGAGGTGCATCGTATGCCGAACCTGCATTGGGAGTATTGGTAAACCCTTTGGTGAAGTCGAAACGGAATCCATCCACTTTGTATTCTGTTAACCAGTATGTTAACACGGAGTCCATGAAAGTTCTTGTCTCTGTGCTTTGGTGGTTAAAATCGTAACCCCAGCAATAGGGTGGGTGAGGGCATGTTACATTATACCAAGGATTATTTGCAGTTGGAGTGCCTAATGATGTGCCGTCGGAATTGGAGTACATTTGTACAAGTGGTGATTGACCAAATGAATGGTTGAAAACCATATCAATAACTACAGCCATACCCAATCGGTGGGCTTCATCAATAAATGCTTTATAATCGTTTGGAGTGCCATATGCCTTATCGGCAGCAAAGTAGAAGGAAGGATTGTAACCCCAACTATCATTGCCCTCAAATTCATTTATTGGCATCAATTCAACGACATTGACTCCAAGTTTTTTAAGGTAGTTCAATGAGTCTAGTACAGTTTGAATATAGCTATCCGATACAAAATCGCGGATATGGAGTTCGTATATAATTAGTTTCTCCTTTGCTGGAGGGGTGAAATTAGTTGTTTGCCAAGTGTAAGTGTCGGGAATTGTTTTAAAAACAGAAGCAATTCCGTTGGTTTTTGCTGTAGGATATTGTAGCAATCCAGGATAAGTTGATGAAGGAATATATACATCATTAGGATCAAGGGTTTTGCTACTATAAGGATCGGCTATACGAAGGTATCCATCAATTAGGAACTGATATGCGTACTCCTGGGTCGACGATAGACCTGTGAGGGTTAACCAGAAATATTTTCCATCGGGGGTTCTTTTCATGTAGTACTGCTCATCGGGTAGCCAATTCGAGAAACTACCAATTAAATAAGCATAGTTTTTAAGTGCAGGAGGATCTTTAAGTACAATTGTTACGGTTTGCTCATCAATAACATTTACACCTAACTTCATACCTACAGGAAGATCTTCGGTAACAATTTCGTTACGCACTAGAACATAAACCGAATCTTTTTTTGTTTCAGTTCCATTGGAAGCAACTGCCTTAAACCAATGTTTGCCATAACTAGATGCATTGTATGTATATGAAATACTAGTTGTTGATGTATTCTGTACCTCAACATCATCTACAAAAAGTTTGAGGTTTGTAGAGCTGTTGGCTTGTACAGTAACATCTATATTGCTGTTTAAATCATAAATAGGCTTAGTTTGGGTAGGATTAGTAATGCTAACGGATAATCCTTGCTCGTAAACATTGTAAAAAATATCTTCGGTTTGTTTAGTAGCATCGCTACTACGAAATACAAAGCATAGCTGTGTAATTTTTTTATCGGCAGGAACGCCATAGTATTGTCTAATGCTTGGAGATATTGAAAGAGTGTAGGTGTTTGTTCCTGTACGGGTTAACTTTGGCTGAGTAGTGTTTGTACCCCATGTTCCTTTTACATATTGCCATGTAGTTATACCCTCTACCTTAACCCCTGTGTGGGCATATAAATCGCCTGTATAGTTTAAAAGCGACTGATTTGATGCTTGAGTAATATCAAGCGTAATTAGAACCTGATCGGCATCGGTAGGCAGAACAGGGTTTGCAGTTATTTGTCCAAAAGTGTAGTTCGAAACTACAATTAAAATTAGTCCAAGTAATTTTTTCATTATAGAGTTGTTAAAATTGAAAAAAAAGGCGCGTTTAAGCGCCTTTTTTTAATGGAAAAATTATTTTTTAGGAGGAGTTGGAGTTGTTATAGAACCGGTATTGTCATCAAAATGATATGTAACTACTTGACCAGCAGTAAGAGCAACTGCGGTAGGATCGTTTCCACTATCATTTCTGTATTCAATAGCTGTACCGTTTACAACGAACTCAGAATTCCACCATGATGGAATCCATGCGTGATTAACATATGAACGTAGGTTGCCAGCAAGAGTTGTAACTGGAGAAACAAGTGTTTTAGCAACATTGTCAACAGTAAATTTGTTTGCAGCAACATCCTCGGTATATCCACCAAATGCATCACCAATACCATAAACCTCAGGTTCAACTATAGATACCTTTTTAAGGTTATCGCGAAGGTTAATAACAATCATATACATTCCGCTTGTAGCAACTGACCAGTTATGGTCTGGAGCGCCAAGGTCTGTAACTGTAACTCCATCAAATGAAGTTATGTCAGTATAACCATAGGAAGGAGTCCAGCCAGCACCAGCAATTTTAAAGCCTTTATCTGCCTCAATGTAGCATATTTTCCAGAAAATACCTTCAGATGGAGCACCACCAGCACATTTGTGCATTTCGGAGTTGGTTGACATAGGATTCCATCCGTAGGCGGTAGCTTCTCCAACAACAGAAAGAGCGGATGGATATGAAGGAGGTGTGTAAGGGGCTGTTTTTGTAACCTCAGCGGTAGTTCCGCCAGCTAAAGTCCACATAATTTTAATAGTGTAATATCCGTTTTCAGTGTTGGAAATGTTAGAACCTCCAGGAACTAGAGCACTAACAGTGCCACCAAAGTTTGTGTTTACGCGAACAACCTCACCGTCAAGCACAATTTTCCATCCGTTTGAGTAACGGAATTTAAAGTCGCCAACTGTAAGAATAACCTCAGTTGCTTTAAAGGTCATGGCAGTTTTGCTGAAAGTACCTTCAAGAGGTAGAGCAGTGCTACCGCCCCAGCCTGCAACTGTTGCACCACCAATAATACCCCACTCAACTCTGGCAACAGCAACTTTGTTTAACGTTTGGTCATAAATAACATGGTATAACCCACTTTCTGGAACAGTAAATTTATCAGTAGTTTCAGAAAGAGAGCCACGAGCAAACCAACCTCTTGGTTCGTCGCTTATTTTATCTGCTTCCAACACTTCAGCAAAGTCAGCATCTGGGCCATAAACTTTTGCTTGGCCTCCTGTTACAATTCCAATGTTGAAACCACCTGCACCTGCCTCAACAGCAATGTAGAGTTCGTATAATCCAGCGCGATCAGCTTGTCCAACTTCATTCTTTGTGGCTTTCATTAAACCAGAATTGGTGTACTCGGTTACGCCAGTTCCGGCTCCGAAAACATATACGCCATCTTCAACAAGTGGATTACCACCGCCATCGTCGTCTTTACTGCAAGAAGCAAATGCAAAGATTGCTAATAAAAGCATCCATGCTAAGTTTAATTTTGATCTTTTCATAGTGTTTAGTTTAAATTTGAGAATTAAGTGTATTTATTTTGCTAGATTAGGATTTGAATCAATTACCCATTGTGGAATAGGAAATGTTTGTCTACTTACATCCGAAGCCGTTTTTTCCCACCATGCCTGATTGAACTTCCCAAAACGAATTAAGTCCTGACGACGATGTGCCTCCCAGAATAACTCCCTTCCACGTTCAACTAAAATTTCGTCTAAGGTTACAGTGCCATTCCATGCAGCAAGTCCTGCCCTTGTTCTAATAACATCTAAATCCGTAACATTAACTGCTTTAGATTGTCTGAGTTGTGCTTCTGCTTTCATTAACAATATATCAGCATAACGGAATATTGGGAAATCATTGCTTAGATTATCCTTAGCTCCCTTTTTTATTTCAAATTTCTTAATTCTTGCACCAGACATTCTTATTTGTTGAAGAGTGTAGGTAGCATCCATCACTAAAGCAGGGATTGTTGGACTAAACGTTAATGGGGAGCCAGCAACTGCATCTGAAATTGGTTGATTTGCAGATGTATACTGTTGCCCTACCATAAAATATCCTGCTTTACGTTTGTCTAGGCTTGTATAAGTGTTATAGTGTTGCTCTGTAACAGCAAATCCATTCCATGGTCCTACGGGCATATCGTAGGTTAAATTACTATTATAGTGTAATGTACGCATATGCAAGTTGAATCCTTTGTAAGTGTCTTCATCATAAGGAATTACAAAAATATTTTCGGGTGATGCGGAATTATTCGTTACAAAAGGAGCAAGGGGATCTGACTCTAGTGAATAACCAAGAGCCATAACACTATCGCACGCCATTTCAGCAGAATCCCATCTTGCTACATTTGCATAAACCTGAGCATTAAGGTATAATTTTGCAAGAAGAGAGAATGCCATTCCCTTTGATACCGCTGTCTTTGAACTTGACGATGTTAAGTGAGGTATACTTTCATTTAATTCATTAACAATGCTTTGGTAAATAATTGCTCTGTCAGTTTTGCTTGGTTGAGGATCTGCATTGGAAAATGAAGTTACATAAGGTACGCTTCCATAATTATCTATTAATAAATAATAGTAGTAAGCTCTTAAAATCTTCAATTTTGCAACATTCGTAGCAACTGCCGGTTCTGCAATGTTTGGTTCAAAAATCTCAATTAATCTATTGGCCTCAACAATTCCTTTGTAAAATCTGGACCACATTGCTGTAATAGCTTCAGTTTTGTTATCCCATGTGTGTTGATAAAGAACACGCCATTTTCCGCCATCATCCCAATCCGTATGGCGAGTTGGGCAAACCATTTCATCCGAGGATAATTCTTGGCAAAACCACCACCCACCATTGTCAAGAAAGTCTTGCATTGGTTTATAAACTGGAACAATCATTAAAGCGGCTTGTTCTTCATTTTCGGGGAATTTATCGAATGGGATTTTATCCGTCAACTCATCATTAAGATCAGTACAAGCGGTTATTGCAAGTAATAATCCTATAGTATATATAACTCTTTTCATATTTTCAACTATTAAAATTTAACATCAAGGCCAAAGGTGAATGTTCTTGTTTTGGGATATACATCGTACTGATCTATACCAAACTCAAGTCCAGTGTATGACATTTCAGGATCCAAACCTGTGTACTTAGTGAAGGTATAGATGTTATTAGAACTAAAGTAAACCCTACACTTTTTCAGCCATTTAACTTTAGATGTGTTGAAGTTATAACCCAAAGTAATATTGTCAATTTTGATGAAAGATGCATCTTCAAGGTAGTAATCACTAATTTTTGGAGAGTCGGTAAGACCTCTGTCTATTTCATCAAGAACCTCTTTTAACGCATTAAGTGTTGGCAAAATTTGAGGATTAGAGAATACCATTCGAGTGGAGTTAATTACCTTATTTCCGAATGCACCTCTTAAGGCAATACTCAAATCCCATTCCTTGTATGTAAAGAAGTTAGACCATCCAAGAGTGAAACGAGGTTGCGCATGACCTAAAATACGTCTTTCTGCCATGTTAATATCCCTAGTAACCCCACCTGCTGCAGTAAAGAAAAGAAACTTTCCGTCAGCAGATAGTCCAGCATACTCGGGTATATAGAATGTGCCAATTTCTTCTCCTTCCATTAAGTACTGAGTCCAGTTTTGTGCACCAACCAATCCTCTTCCGCTGAGCCATAACCTTTTTTTATCTCCTTCTGACCAAGAAAAACCATCGCCAGAGAGTTTTACTAACTTTTGTCTGTTGGTAGCGTAGTTCAAGATAGTCCTCCATTTAAATCTAGATTTATCTATAACAAATCCTTCAGCACTAAATTCAAATCCTTTGTTGTCAACTTGTCCCGCATTTGCCCACGTGTTAGGTAATGCATTTGGGGGAACAGGTACCGAGTAATTTGCTATTAAATCGTATGTAGATTTAACATAGTACTCCATAGAACCCTGAATTCTATTGTTTAGTATAGCATAATCTAATCCGATGTTTAACTCTGAGTTTTCTTCCCACTTTAGGTTAGGATTAGCATTATGAGATATACTAAAGTTAATTGCATCCTCACCCGTTTCAAAATTTGGAGCAGTTCCATCAGGGTATGCGTACATTATATCTAAAAACGAACCAATTTCTTGATTACCTGTAATACCATAGCCAACCCTAAGTTTTAGCAGATTTACATAATCAATATTTTCTAAAAATGATTCTTTTTTTACATCCCATGCTAAAGAGCCCGAAGGGAAAAGTCCCCATTCATTATTCTTTCCAAATTTTGAAGAACCATCGCGACGGATTGTACCAGTAACAAAGTACTTTGATTTGTAATTATAAACTGCTCTACCAAAAAAAGATATTAATTTGTTTGAGTTTCTCCACGAGCCAATGTCTCCAACGTTAACATTGTTTAAATGGCCTAAATTATCAGACCTTAAATAGTTAGATAACGCTTCTCTTCCTTGAGCTGATAATCCTGAGTATGATTCTTCTTGGAATGAGTAGCCACCAAGAATGTTTAAGTTATGTACGTCGTTAAACGTTTTGTTGTAAGAAAGTGTTGTTTCAAGAACTTTTGACTGGTAGTTATTGTAACTTCTGCGTCCATAACCCGCATTCCCACCTGCATAAATATTTGTTGGCTCATAGTAAAATGTTTCACTATCACTTCTTATATAATTTAAACTTGTACTCGCAACTAATCCTTCTATTATTTCATAGCTAAGTTTTGATGAGCCAAAGTAGTATTTGTGGTCCCTTTCATTTTGAATAAGTTCTGCAATAGCAACAGGGTTATTGTAGTTGAAATCTCTCTGAAATTCAAAATATCCCAAACTTTTATCTTGGTGATAATTACTAAATAGATCCCCAGGAATGTAATTCCCTTCTTTATAAGGATATACAGGATCTACTGGGTTACGTTGGTACATCTGGTATAAGATGTTTGACGATCCCATGCCATCACCATAGTTGACATAGTAATTGTTCTCAAATGTACCTGCAACAGATGCATCAATTGTAAGTTTATTGTTAAATGCCTTTTGGGTTAAATTTAAACGAGCAATATTACGTTTTTTACTACTTCCTATAATTATCCCTTGATTATCCATATAGTTGTATGATAATCGGTATGATAAATTATCGTTGGAGTTGGAAATCGCAATATTGTGAGATTGCGATACGCCTGTTCTAAATATCTCGTCTTGCCAGTTGGTATTTGCACCATTATCGGTGAAAGATAAACCCTTATCGGCAACATATTTTCGAATGTCGTTAGCAGAAAGAAATTCTAACCGTTTACTCGTTTGATCAAATGATAAATAAGCATTGTAATCTATAGTGGCTACACCTCCTTTTTGAGGTTTTTTGGTTGTAACAATAATTACACCGTTTGATGCTCTTGAACCATAAATAGCTCCTGAAGAGGCATCCTTAAGAATGTTGAATGATTCAATATCTTCAGGAGAGATTGAACTAATATCAGCACCAGGTACACCATCAATAACATAAAAAGGTTGGGTACTGGTTGAAAATCCAGCCGCTCCACGAATTTGAACTGCAAATCCTGAATTTGGGTCACCACCTTTCTTGGAAATATTTACGCCGGCAACTTTTCCTTGCATAGCTTGAATAGGATCGGACAGGTTTCCTCTGGTTAGATCTTCAGCCTTTACATTAACAACTGCACCTGTTTTATCGCTTTTCTTTTGTACACCGTAACCAATAACAATGACCTCGTCAATTTGCTGGGTCTCTTCAACTAATGTTACGTCAATTTTCGCCTGTCCATTAACAGCAACCTCAGTTGTTTTGTATCCAATAAATGAAAAAACTAAAGTTCCATTAACAGAACTCTTAATAGAATAATTACCATCAATATCGGTAATAGTTCCAACGGTTGTGCCTTTGACAACTACAGCAACTCCAATCATTGGAGAATTATCCTTGGAATCAATTACTTTTCCGGTTACCTGTATTTCCTGTGCGTATGCTCCTGTATACAGAAACATCGCTGCGGATAGCAGGATTCCCTTAAGTAGTTTTTTGCCTATAATCATAGCTCTATTCGGTTTTAAGTTGTGTTTTAACTATTTATGTTTTGTTAAATTATCTAAAATTCACTGCACAATTAACGAAAATTTAAACTTTTAATAGCTAAAAATCAAGTACTAAGCCTCAAAAAAATCCGCAAACGATACCGCAATCGTTTGAAATCTGGATTCTTTTTTATAGATTTAAGCCGATGGTTTTTGATGATTTTCTTTTTATTTTAGCAAGCCCTATTTTACTCGGGTTACAGTATAACATTATAAGCCATATTTTGTTTAAATACCTAAATTACAATGAAATCGAACCAAATAACCATTAAGGATATTGCGCGTGAACTGGGTATTAGCCCATCAACGGTATCAAGGGCATTAAAGGATCACCCCGATATTAGCCAAGAGACTAAAAGGCTTGTTAATGAGCTTGCCGCTAAGTATAACTACAAGCCTAATATTATTGCACTAAGCCTCCGTAGTCAGCGTAGCAATGTTATTGGTGTGGTTATTCCTGAATTGGTTCACTTTTTTTTCTCATCTGTAATTAGTGGGATAGAGGAGGTTGCCAATAAACATGGTTATAGCGTTATGATTAGCCAATCGGGCGAGGATTTTAACCGAGAAGTAGCTGCTTGTGATGTTTTTCTGAATAGTATTATTGATGGTTTGATAGTTTCCGTTTCCAAAGAAACTAATGATTATAGCCATTTCAAGAGGTTTGAGGACGAGGGAATTCCAATTGTCTTTTTCGATAGGATTATTGAGGAAATTCATTCCGACAGGGTTATAATTGACGATTTTGATGGGGCTTACCAAGCCACAGAGCATTTAATTATTCAAGGACGTCGGAAAATTGTGCATTTCTCTGGTCCTCAAAATAGGCTTATTGGGCAGAATCGATTAAATGGCTACTTGAAAGCAATGCGCGACAATGGTGTTGTTATTGACGAAAAACTAATAATCCATTGCGATACATTCCAGTCTGCTTTAGTGGAAACCCAAAAGTTAATTGATAGCGGTGTTAAATTCGATTCAATTTTTACTGTTAACGATTTTACTGCTGCTGGTGTAATTAAAATACTTACCCGAAACGGTATCAAAATTCCACAGGATGTTTCCGTGGTTGGTTTTGGCGACGACCAAACTTCCATGATGGTGGAGCCTACCCTTACCACTGTTAGCCAACCAGGCTACGAAATGGGAAAGAAGGCTATGGAGCAGCTTATCCGTAGAATTACCCAAACAAGGCAAGAGCCTCCTGCAACTGAAATACTCAAGACTCAGTTAATTGTTCGTGAGTCATCAAAGATAAGGTAAGAGATTTTTTTCAATTGAAAGGATACCTAATTATATTAAGGTATCCTTTTTTTTCATCTCCATTAAACCAAAGCTACTGTTTGAACTCATATTTGTGTGGATTTAAATTCTTATAAAATGTGTATGGGGAGATATTTTGTTTTATTAGGCTTACTTTTGTCTACATCTTTATTATTTGCTTCGCCAAGCAATGATTCTTTGCGCGTTAAAAAACAACTCAATGCTATCAGAATAGATGGACACATAAAAATTGATGGTGTTTTAGATGAGGTTGAATGGTTGAATGCCCCAATGGCTAACAACTTTGTCCAGTATGAGCAGTATAACGGACAAGTGCCATCGCAGCAGACGGAGGTTAAAGTGCTTTTCGATGATGATGCTTTGTATATTGGTGCAAATATGTTTGATACAAACCCTGAATTAATATATAAAGAACTCGGTAAGCGCGACAATAGTGATAATTTAAAATCTGATGCTTTCTCTGTTCACATTAGTACCTATAACGATGGGTTAAACTATTTACAGTTCATAGTTTCCGCCTCGGGAGTGCAAACCGATATCAAATTAACTGCAGATGAAGAGGAGCGTTCGTGGAATGCAGTATGGACAAGCGATGTTAGAATAAATAATAAGGGTTGGTGTGTGGAAATGCGGATTCCCTATTCCGCGCTAAGGTTCTCAAATAATAGTGAGAATTTTGACTGGGGTATAAACTTTGCCCGTTTAATTAAACGGCATAACGAGAAAAGTACCTGGAATTTTGTGGATAAGTCGCGTCAGGGATTTACCACTCAGTCAGGCATTCTAAAAGGAATAAGTGGAATAAAACCTCCAGTTAGGCTGTCTTTTAGTCCCTATTTATCAGTTTATGCAAATAAACTGCCCGATAAGAATAGCATTGATTATAAGTTTAACGGTGGGATGGATTTGAAGTTAGGATTAAGCCAAAGTTTTACATTGGACATGGCTCTTATTCCTGATTTTGGTCAGGTAAAGTCGGATGATAAGGTTCTTAACCTTACCCCTTATGAAGTTAAGTACGAGGAAGCAAGGCAGTTTTTTACCGAGGGTACAGAACTATTTAATAAAGGTGAAATTTTCTATTCTCGTAGAATTGGCGCAGAGCCAGTTAATGCGGGTGTTGTTGAGGATTCTCTGAAGAACACCGAAGTGATCGAAAATAACCCTGCCGAATCGAAAATGATTAATGCTACAAAAATCTCCGGAAGAACCTCTGGTGGTCTAGGTATTGGTTTCTTCAATGCTATGACACAGAATATGTATGCCGATATTAAGGATACAATAACTGGAGAGACGCGAAAGTTCTTAACGCAGGGCTTTACTAATTACAATATGTTTGTTCTAGACCAAACTTTACCCCATAACTCATTTGTAAGCGTTGCAAATACTAATCTTTTGCGACCTAAAAACGATTATGCCGCAAATGTTACGGCTACACAGTTTACAATTCGCGATAAAAAAAATCGTTTTGCAGTGGAGGGAACCGGCGCATTAAGTCAAATACATAGCGACTCTGTTTCTTATGGTGGAAAGGCATTTCTGGCTATTGAGAAGACTAGTGGAAATTTCAAGGGTGATATTTGGACAAATATTGAGGGAAAGAACTATAATCCTAATGATATGGGATACCTACAAAGTCCCAACGAATTCTCAACAGGTATTGAACTTTCACACCAAATATTTGAACCCTTCTGGCGATTTGTACAATTTGAAAACGAGATGGAGTTTATTCATCAAATGCTTTACTCACCCCGGAATTTTACCAATCAGTATTTAACTTTCAACTCCCGTTTTACTACTAAAAGACAGTTTACTGGAGGTATATATATCGAGCTTAATCCTAGGGTAGGATATGATTATTACGAACCCAGAGTTGAAGGTTATAAGTTAAAATTACCGACAAAGTATTTTGTTCGTTGGTTTGGTTCGCCCGATTACCGAAAGACTATTGCTCTTGACCATAATGTGACATACTGGAAAACCTCTGATTACAACCAATATGGCTATTCCTATAGTATTAGTCCTCGAATTCGTTTTAGCGATAAGGTTTTGCTAATTTTAAGTTTTGAGCACTCCTTAAACTATAATAACATTGGTTTCTTCAGCATTAGAAATAACAATGTGATAATGGGTAAAAGAGATATTGAAACATTCACCAATACTATTAACTTTTTATACACCTTTAATTCGAAATCGTTTCTAAATCTAAACCTTCGGCATTATGTAAGGCACTTCTACTTCAGTAGTTTTTATAATTTAAATAGGGATGGCTCACTTACTGCTACAGAAAATCCACCCTATTCTAGCGTGAACTACAATTTGTTTAATATAGATTTACTTTACCAATGGAACTTTGCTCCAGGAAGCGAGCTTGTGCTGGTTTGGAAAAATTCAATCGAGGAGAGGAGTGATAGGTTTACCGAAAACTATTTAAATAACGCTCATGATGTTATAGCAGGTCCTCAATACAATAGCATCTCGTTTAAGATTCTTTACTATATCGATTACCAAATGCTCCGAAAACATAAAAAATAGTCCATTTTATTGCTATTTTTGAACAAATAATTAATTCTTTTTTACAATGGAAGCAGTGAATAAGAGAGGCTTTGCCAGCGATAACAACTCAGGTGTTCATCCAAATATTCTAAAATCGTTCGAGCAGGTTAATGCTGGGCATACAATTGCCTATGGCGATGATATTTACACTCAGCAAGCTGTTGCCAAATTCAAGGAGATATTTGGCGATGATATTGAAGTTTTCTTTGTTTTTATTGGCTCAGCAGCCAATGTGTTGGGTTTACAGTCAGTAACTCAGCGTCATAATGCCATAATTTGTGCCGATACTGCCCATATCAACGTTGATGAGTGCGGAGCCCCTGAACGTTTTACTAGCTGTAAACTGCTAACTGTTTCCACTCCCAATGGTAAACTAACTGTTGATATGGTTAAGAAACATATGCATGGCTTTGGTTTTCAACATCATGCACAACCAAAGGTTATATCAATCTCGCAGGTTTCTGAGTTGGGTACGGTTTATAAGCCCTCTGAAGTTAGAACTTTGGCCGATTTTGCCCATGGCAACAATATGCTACTCCATATGGATGGAGCAAGGTTGGCCAATGCAGCTGTTTCATTAAATATGGGCTTTAGGGAGTTTACTCGCGATGCTGGAGTTGATGTTCTTTCGTTTGGCGGTACAAAGAATGGAATGATGTATGGCGAAGCTATTGTATTCTTTAACAAGCAATTGGCTCACGATTTTATGTATACTCGCAAGCAGGGTTTGCAGTTAGCATCCAAAATGCGCTATGTTTCAGCTCAATTCATTGCATACCTTAATAACAACCAATGGCATGGAACTGCAAGTCATTCCAATAGAATGGCCAAAATTCTTGAGGAAAAGGTGCGTCAAATCAACTCAATTCAAATTACACAATCTGTAGAGGCGAATGCTGTGTTTGCCATTGTTCCAAGCCATATTATTCCAAAATTACAGGAGGAGTACTTCTTCTATGTTTGGGATGAGGATAAATCCGAAGTGCGTTGGATGACATCATGGGATACAACCGAGGACGATATTGAAAAGTTTGTGGCCAAGATTCGGG
>JAEXVC010000177.1 GCA_023406715.1 Bacteroidota bacterium
TAGTTCTGACGATTGGGTGAATGCCAGAACTGTTTCCGAGATAAGTTTATCGGCATTATATCTGATATTCAAAGCATCGTGCGATACGGCTCCTTGGCGCCAGTTATTGTCCGCAAATAATCTTTGGTTGTCAAACACAAGGCGCTGGCGGCCAATTCGTACCGATAGGTTCTCGGTGATGTATGGTTCAGCCCAAGCCTCAAAAACCTGAAGTGTTGATGCTGTTGAGGATTTTGGGTCCTGAATTCCCCATACCCTTATATCCTGAATCGTAAACTGTGCTGCTAGTTTCGATTCGTTTACAAAGCTAAGACCTAGTCTGCTACGTTGACTTATATGGAAACCGTATGTGCTAGTATCGTTGGGGAGTTGTTGGTATCCGTGCCTGTACTCGCTGCGTGGACGAACTTCGAAGTCAACTTTGAATTTTTTATCGGGCAAGGAGTTTTGCTGCTTAATTGCGTGTTCTGCTCTTAAGGAGTCGGCTTGCTCTTGGGTTATAGCTTTATTCTGGATTAAAAGGTTCAGAATATCGTTGGATGTTTGGGATTTTGCTGAAAGTATGCCAAATATCAGTAATGCAGTAAATACTTTTTTCATTGTTATAATATTGTCAGAAAAATTAGTTTTTGGATAGTGCAAAAATATTCTTAATGTTCACCGATTTAGTGTACTTTTGGTTCGAAAAATTAAAGTGCCAATATGAAATATTTCATACTTCAGTATTAAAATTTATGGAAGATATTAAGCATTCACTGTATTCATGCGACTCTTGCTTATTCCGCTTTTTGAGTTGCAAGTTTATGCCTCAGGATGATTTTGAGTTGATTAGGAGAACCTCCAATCAAATGAAATACTCCAAAGGAGAAACCATTTATAAGCAAGGAGCAAAATCAAATAGTTTGCTTTTTTTACATAAAGGTATTGTTAAGTTTTGCTATCAAAGTACCGATGGCCGAAATATTATTACAACCATTGTAAAAGGCCCCAAACTTTTGGGTGGAGCAAATCTATTCTTCAAGGAGATAAATATTTTCAGTGTTGTAGCATTGGAGGATTGTGAGATTTGTCATATCGATACAAGGGCATTGCGAACTGTTGCCGTTAAACACGGCGAGTATATGTTGGCAATGTTTGACCAAACCTTGAGTACATTTCAGCCTGCTATTTTCAACTTTATAAGTCTTGCCCATAAGCATGTGTATGGTAGAATTGCCGATGTGCTGATTTATTTGTGGGGGAATATTTACTCCGATGGTGAGTATAGTTTTAATCTTACACGAAAGGAAATTTCCGAATTTGCGGCCTGTTCACACGAAAATGTTATAAATACATTGTCGAAATTGAACAAGGAGGGCGTGATTGCTCTTAATGGAAAAAATATTGAGATTGTTGATATAGAGAAGTTACGCGAAATTTCAAAAATAGGTTAGATGTTATCGAAGAAAACAAGGTACGCCATTCTTGCCCTCACTAAGTTATCGGCAGAATATGGCAAAGGCGCAATACAAATTGGCGATATTGCTGAATCGGAACGTATTCCCAAACGGTTTCTTGAGAATATACTTTTGGAACTTAAAAAGATGGGCTTGCTTGGAAGTAAATTGGGTAAAAATGGAGGTTACTTTTTACTCAAAGACCCGTCTTCCATAAATCTGGCGGAAATTGTTCGTCATTTTGAGGGGAACATTGCAATGCTTTACTGTGTTTCCGAAAAAGCATATCAACCCTGCGAGTTGTGTAAAAAAGAAGATTCCTGCAAAATAAAGTCTACTTTTAAAACTGTTAGGGAAACAACCTACGAAATACTTGCAAATACAAAGTTTAGCGATTTGATTGAACAGTAATTGTAGGTTTAACTTTTTTAAAGTTTTTTTGTTTTCTTTATTGAATTCTTAAATAAAGTTCAATGGAGATATTTATTATTGTTATAGCAGCCTTTCTAACGGCGATTCTTACATTCTTTTCAGGTTTTGGATTGGGTACAATCTTGGCACCTGTTTTTGCAATATTTTTTCCTATAGATATTGCAATAGCCCTAACTGGCGTTGTCCATTTCACCAATAATCTTTTCAAAATATTCTTGGTTGGAAAGAATACTGATAAGGCAGTTCTTCTCAGGTTTGGGGTTCCTGCAATTTTAGCATCGTTTATTGGAGCATGGCTGTTGTTGAAGATTACAGTTTTACCAACAATCTACGATTATCAGATGTTTGGCAAAACATTCGAGGTTACTCCAGTAAAACTAATCATAGCAGTTGTTCTAATTACGTTTGCTTTGCTCGAAATTATTCCAAAAGTTCAGAAAATTCAGTTTGGGAAAGAGAAATTGATTTTGGGCGGAGTTTTAAGCGGATTTTTTGGTGGACTTACAGGAATTCAGGGAGCCATACGTAGTGCATTTCTGATAAAGAGTGGTCTTAGCAAGGAGGCATATATTGCCACTGGAGTTGTTATTGCATGTTTGGTTGACTTTACAAGACTATCGGTTTATGCATCGAGGTTTACTGCTGCAAATTTGCACGAAAATATCATCCTACTAATTTCTGCTACATTAGCAGCAATAGCAGGGGCGTATATTGGAAGTAAATTGCTTAAAAAGATTACATTGCGGTTTATTCAGGTACTTGTTGCCATAATGCTTATATTGATATCAATTGCTCTTGGTGCTGGCATTATTTAATATATTTGTCTAGTTTCTAATGTCTGAAATCTAAAGTCTTAATTTATGAAGATAGGAATTATCATTGAAACCAAGGAGTTCGAAAAAGCGTGGAACGCTTTCCGTTTTGCAGTTACAGCAAAGAAACAAGGACATGAGGTGAAGGTTTTCCTTATGGGTGAGGCTGTTGAATGCGAGGGCTTAACTCACGAAAAGTACAATGTTGATGAGCAGTTAAAGGCATTTGTAAGTGTTGGTGGCGAAATTCTTGCCTGTGGAACCTGCTTGAAATCTAGAAAATTGGAATCAACCGAGGCTTGCCCTATTTCAACAATGGTGGATTGTGTGAACTTGGTTGTTTGGGCCGATAAAATGGTAACTTTCTAGGACACTACTCCTGAAATTCTTTTCCTGCTGAGTATTTTCTCCACTTCTCAATTAGCGCACTCATGTCGTTGGGAAGTGGCGATTCAAAGTTCATCTCCTTACCCGAT
>JAEXVC010000219.1 GCA_023406715.1 Bacteroidota bacterium
GTGTAAATATGCCCTCCTGGTTTATTCCAGGTAGCGGTGGCCTTACAGGCTCCGCACCAGGCGATAATACCAACTTGTCATAACTTTCGTTGTAGGTTTCTCCTGTACGCAGGTTCTTTACTGTAACGTACTTTTCTTCCTTGTTGATTGATATAACCTCGTTCAGGTTGCGAACCTCTAGGTTAAATCGCTTTCCGAACGACTCAGGTGTTTGAACAAACAAATTTTCACGCTCTGCTATGGTTCCTCCAATATAGTATGGTAAACCACAGTTTGCGTAGGAAATGTACTCTCCGCGTTCAAATAGGATAATTTCGCAGGCCTCATCAATTCTCCTTAGTCGTGCTGCTGTAGTTGCTCCCCCAGCAACCCCTCCTATAATTAAGTATTTCATATTGAGTAATTTATGTTTAACTATTATTTTGCTAATAAACTTATTTTCGTATCGTTTAATATCGATATATAAATATCTGCAAATATAGATATGTTATTTTAATAACAGGTCATTTCTTTCAGGATATTTTTATGTTATTTAATATAGTTTAAGTAATGAGGTTAAATCTGTGTTAATGAATAAAATATTATAAGGTTTAAATTGTAAACCAAATTAATGTAAAAATTAAGGATGTTAGCGGCAAGCGGGTAGGATGGGCAAAACTGCGAGCCGGCGTGTGCGTGAATGCGAGAAGTGGTAGAATTTCGCAAAAGGGGCTTGCCTACTTTTGCAGAAATTCTTGACATCGCGCAGGGCGGGTTGAAGCATAGTTTTGCCTAGATTTTTTGCTTACTTTTTCATCATGGAAAAAGTAAGAAATGTAAAGTAATGTACTATTTTACAATTAATTATGATTTAAGGATAAAAAAAGGAGACACCAAAAATGTCTCCTAATCTATAAATCAATTATAATCGGTTACTTAGCCATACACTCCCATAGGTACTGGGCTAGTTTCTTTGATTCGTTATGGATAATACTCTCATCAACAGTGGTTAACTTCCGATTACGAACAATAACCTTTCCGTTGGAAATAACATCGTGTATGTGGGTTGAGTTAATTGCATAAACTAAATGGCCTAGGGCGTTACCGCTATTAATTGGGGTTGGCGAATTGTAGTCGAGCACAACAAAGTTGTTGTCGCCATCGCCTTTATAGCCATTTGAGGCCAAATAGCGGTGAGCATTCCGTAGACGTTCGTATGCCTGCGCAGGTCCCATTGGGTCGAAGTTCTGGCCCACAAAGTAAGCCGATTTCATACTCTGGAGCATATCGCTATGCATTCCATCGGTACCGAGCATTAGGTTTTTACCCAAACCAGTGCTATCGAAATATCCAACATTATTGTTCAAATTGCTATCGGTATTCTGAGCAACCCAGCAGGGCGATTTTCCGATAAGTTCTCTTTCCTTATCCGATAAATGCAGGCAGTGTACAAGTATCGATTTTGATGAGTTGAGCATTCCAAATCCATTTAAACGCTCCACCACTGATGAATTATACGTTTCGAGGCAATGCTCCTGATCATAGGTGTCCTCAGCAACGTGAATATGTACTCCCGATTTATGTTTTTGCATCAATTCCGATGCTTTTTTCAACGTTTCGTCGCTTAATGTGAAAGATGCGTGCAATCCAACCAAACCTTGATTTTTGGATAGGTAAGCATCTGTCTCCTCCAATCCTTCCTGAGCGATTTTATCGCCATCCCTATCGCTTATTTCGTAGCAAAGTAGATGTCCAACACCAACGGTATCGAATGCCTTTGCAAGAATATCCAACGAACTCTTCACTGCAAATGGCGATGCGTGGTGGTCAATTGCAAACGTAGCACCCGATTTAGCGCAGGCCATTGCAGTAACCAATCCGCTGTACTCAACCATCTCCTTGTTAAGGCACTTGTCAAGTGTCCACCAAACGTACTTTAGTATTTCGTGAAAATTAGCAGGATTCTTCTTTGGAGCACCCATTCCACGTGCCAAAGCCGAATAGGCATGATGATGCCCCACCACAAAGGATTTTGTAACAATTTTGCCAGTACAATCAATTGTATCGAATTTCTCCTGAGGAATTTGGCTATCGTCAACAAACTGAACCTTATCGCCATCAACAATGATGTTTGTATGCTTAAACTCCAGCGTTTGCCAGTTAAGGTATATTGCGTTTTTTAGTAGAACTTTCATTTCTTGTTTGGTTATTGGGTTATTAAGTAATTAGGTTTTAGAGTTATTTAGAGATTTTCATATTCTCTCTTTCACTAATTGTCAAATTCTCAAATTTTCAAATTGGCTAATTACTTCCGTTTCATCGGCAATTTCGTCCGCTTAATTCCATCGTATGCAAATAAAGCGTTGGCAATAGCAGCTGGAGTTGGCACAAGGCCAATTTCTCCAATTCCTTTTGCTCCGTAAGGTCCAACAGGATCGGGCTCTTCAATGCCAATAATCTCCATTTCGGGCATATCGTTGGCTCTAAGAATACCGATATCTTTAAATTTACTGCTAACCAAATAGCCATCCTTCATGGGTAAATCCTCTGTAAGGGCGTAGCCCATTCCCATGTGAAGTGCACCCTCAATTTGCCCCTCAAATAGCATCTGGTTCATTATTTTACCAGCATCGTGGGCGGCAACAATTTTCTTGATTTCGCCATTATCATCCAGAATAACCACTTGAGTTGCGTAGCCGTAGGCAAAGTGGATAATTGGGTCTTCGGTATCGGCCCCGGGTTTGCAGGTCCAGTCGCATACAAACTTTCCACGGTAGGTTCTGCCAACAAGTTTTTCCAGCGATGAGCCTTCCAAATCCTTTTTGATTTGAATTGTAGCGTTGATAATTGCATTGGCAACCAGCGCAGTTGCACGCGATGAGGTGGTCATACCAGTAGGAATTCCTGCAGTAGTATCAACAATAACCTCAATATGCTCTGGATTTATTCCTAGTTCGTGATGTAATGTTTGGATAGCCATTGTATGTACGCCTTGTCCCATCTCGGTCCATCCGTGATGTATTTCAACCTTTTTATCGGAGATAATTTTGATAAGCACATCGCTCTCGTCAACCATTCCGTTTCCAACTCCGGTGTTCTTAATACCTGTGGCAATTCCAGCGTACTTTGCGCTGTTGAAAACATCCTTAACCGCAAGCATAGTCTTTTTCAGACCAACTCCACGCAACACCTGACCAGTAGCTGTTTTGGAGCCATCCTCAAGGGCGTTATCGAAACGAATTTGCCAACGGTCGAATCCTGCTCTCTTACAGATATCATCAATACAGCTCTCAATGGCAAAAACCGATTGTGGAACACCAAATCCGCGCATTGCGCCCGAAGGAATATTGTTGGTGTAAACTGTTTTTGCCGATACATCAACAGCAGGAACGGTATAGCCACCTGTGGCGTGACCCACAACGCGCTCCATCACCTTTGTTCCAACCGATGCATAAGCGCCAGTATCGCCAACGGATTCCAGCTTAACGGCCGTAAACTTACCCTTAGCATCGCAGGCCAAACTCATCTTCATCCAAACAGGATGACGTTTTGGGTGCATTTTTATTGATTCATCCCTGGTAAAGTGAAGTTTTACGGGCATCTGTACAAGGTACGCAAACATCGATACGTGACCCTGAACGGTTAAATCCTCTTTACCACCGAATCCACCGCCGTTTTGAACAAGCGTTACTTTTACCTTCTCCTCGGGTAGATTTAGGATTTTGGCAATTTGCTTTCTGTCGGAGTAAACGCCCTGTCCTTGTGTGTACAATCGAATTCCATCGTCCTCAGGAAGAGCAATGGCAGTTTCGGTTTCAAGGAAAGCGTGCTCAATACGCTGCGTTTCGTATATATCGCTCGATGTCCAGGCTGCTTCCGCAAAAGCCTTTTCCACATCGCCAAAACGGATGGAGCAGGTTTCTAGAACATTCGACCTTCCGGGGTGTACATTAGGACTGTTGGGCTTTGTAGCCTCAAGCATATCGGTAACAGGCTCAAAAACCTCATAGTCTATTTTAATTAGCTCTACCGCTTTACGGGCAATTTCTTCGGTTGTAGCCACCACACCAGCAATAACATCGCCAATGTAACGGGTGGTTTCACCAATGTCAATCATCATTGGCCAATCCTGGAATATAAGACCGCTAATATGGTTTCCGGGGATATCCTTGGCTGTAAAAATTTTCACTACACCATCAACCTTTAGGGCTGCGCTTGTATCAACTTTTAGAACTTTTGCCTTGGGATAATCGGAGAATTTTAGTGCGCTATGGAGCATTCCATCGAAGTGCATATCGTCCACAAAGGCTCTTTCGCCAAGCGCAGTTTCAACGGCTTGGTATTTTGGGTATCTATCGCCAACCTTGGCTGTAGCCTTGATTTCATCAACCTTTTCGCCTTGCAGTTCCTTGAAGGATATTTCAATAGCATCGATAATCTTCACGTAGCCAGTACAGCGACATAGGTTTGGGCTAATGGCTCTGATAATGTCGTTGCGGGTAGGAGTGGGGTTGGCATTGTAAAGCCCCTTTGCGCGCATAATCATTCCGGGTGAGCAGAATCCACACTGAACAGCGCCTTTTTGCGCAAAGTGTTTTCCTAAAACCGATTTGAATTCCTGCGATAATCCCTCAAGTGTATTGATTGTTGCCCCTTCAATATCCTTCATTTTAACGCGGCAGGCCATTTTTATTTTGCCATCAATCTCCACGGAGCAAGCACCGCACACACCCTGACCAGAACATCCGTCCTTAGCAGCAGTCAGAAATTTTTCCTTTCGGAGAAATTCTAGAAGATTTTTCTCCAAATCGCCTGTGTAGGTAGTTTTATTTGAGTTAAGCGTAAATGATACCATAGTCTTATGAATTATGAACAAGGAATGATGATTTTTGAATGATGAAGATGTGTTTTGCTTATCATTAATAATTTAAAAAATATGAACATGGAATGATGAAGTTTATTCTTTACTTAAGTTTTTCTGGGCAGTTTCAATGCTTTTGACAAAAATTGAAATCAACTCATTGCACTCCGTCATTGTATTTGTTAAAATTTCTTCTGATTTGAAGAGTTTTGCGCGTTGAATAATTTTCATACAAACGTGACTTTCTCTTAACTCTTTTAATACAATTTTAATTTTATGAATGAAGTCTTTTCTTGATTCTCCACTCTGAGCTTCGCCATAGTTCAATGCTGGAGATGTTCCCGAGCGCAGCAGTTGATTTGACAGATGGCTTCCTGCGTAACTCTTAGGCATTGATTCTGTTATTTCAACTATTTGAACTGCAAAGTTGATTAATCGTTCTTCTAAGTCAAATTTTCTCATATTCGTTGTGTTTTCTTCGAAAATCATCATTCAATATTTCTTGTTCGATGTTCACCCTAAACAACTAAAAAACATCTAATGCCGATTAACTAAAGTTTAAGTGAATACTTCAAAAATCATCATTCATCATTCCTTGTTCTATATTATTCTTTTAAGTTCCTCAATATTTGGTTTTATAGGATTTGGAATTTGAATCAGTGACGATACAGCCTTCAAATCCTTAAGTCCGCTACCAGTTAATAGCACTGCACAGTTTGTGTTGGCACTTATTAAACCTTTGTTTTTATAGGCCAACATCCCAGCAAATGCTGTTGCAGCAGCGGGTTCTGCAAAGATACCTGTATTCCTCGATAGTACTGCCGATGCCTGTATGATTTCTTCGTCGCTAACCGCAATAATTTCCCCTTTATACTTTGAAATGAATTGTTTAGCCATAAAGAAGTTGCGGGGAATATCAACTGAAATAGAGTCGGCAATTGTATTGCTTGGTTTAATGCTGAATTTCTCATTGTTGATATTGTCAATCAAATTGCTACTTCCAGCAGATTGCACTGCAACTATGGTAGGCATTTTATCTATTAATCCTAGCATCAGTAAATCCTCGAAACCTTTGTAAACTCCCGAAATTATAACGCCATCGCCTACAGGTACGAAAACAGTGTCGGGTGTTTTGCCATTGATTTGGTCGAAAATCTCAAACGAAACCGTTTTCTTCCCCTCAATTGTCAACGGATTGAAGGCTGTATTGCGGTTATACCATCCGAATTCCTTGGTTGCCTCAATACTAAGGTCAAAAGCGTTATCGTAAGTGCCATCAACAGGAACAATTTTGGCGCCGTACATCACAATTTGGGTAAGTTTTGCCAATGGGGCAGCTTTAGGAACCATTATAATGGCCTTTTGTCCTTGCGATGCGCAAATCCCCGCCAACGAAGAACCCGCATTACCTGTGGATGCTGCAACTATAGTATCAATTCCATTCTCCTTTGCATACGCCGATACCACTGCCGAAGCCCTATCCTTAAAGGAAAAAGTTGGATTCTGCGAATCGTCCTTAAGTAATAGGTTGAAGGGTAGTTTTTCTCCATCAATCGATGTGAACGTGTAAAGCGGAGTTTTGCCCACCCTTAACGGAGGCAAGCAGGATGTAGAATTAATTGGCAGCAAATCGATGTAATTTAATGCGGCCAATGTTTTTGTGTTTATCGATTTATAGTCGTAAACCGTTTTGAAAACTCCTTTTGGTGGAGTTGTTGGATTGTTTTCCGCGCTGCATGTGGGACAAAGGTAAAGTTCGGGAGAACTTTCGTACTGCTTGCCGCAATCGCAGCATTGGTATATAAATTTGGCGTTGCTCATTCTGTTTATATAAAAATACAAGTTACGATTTTATGCTAAAAATGTCATTCTGAGCGAAGCGAAGAATCTTAATATATTTCAAAGAAGAGACTTCGCTGCGTTCAGTATGACAATCAAATCAATACCAAGAAAAAGTAAATTACAAACCCTTTAGTAAACCAGTTCTATCGTTGAATTCCTCAATAAGTTCGTCCCAGCGTTGAATTTGGTGGAATTGCTTATCCCATAAGGTTCTATCGCTCCAAAGAGCATTCAAATCCTCAATCTCTTTGCCTTGTTGCTCAACCCAAGTGTAGTATTTTAGGTTGTGGAGGGCTTTTCGGTCGTAATAGGTTAACTCCTTCATCCAGTCGGCGGTAGTTCCCATTAAGCATTTCTCTACATCCTTAATAGCTTGGGTTGAATTATAGTTACCGCGGTCGTGTCTTAATTCTTCTAGGCGCGATTGGTACATTTCGGCAGAGTCAGTAGCAATTGTAATAATCACATCATCGGATGTCATTTCGTAGTACTTAGCGGTCTTAATCGCCGAAAGCATATTGCCAATACCAGAAATACCCATAAAGTGAAGGTTTTTGATAGTCGCATCGTCAACTCCAATTGATTTTAGGTATGCTTGTCCTTCTGGCTCGTTGAAAAGACGGAAAATTCTCATGCAATCCTCATCATCAATTGCTGTAACAACATCCGTATTCTTAACGTTGTGTACCCAAGGAACATGCTTGTCGCCAATACCTTCAATACGATGACCGCCAAACCCATTATTAAGTAAGGTAGGGCATTGTAACGCTTCCGATGCAACAACCTTAATATGTGGTGCAATTGTTCTAAGGTAATCGCCAGCTGCAATGGTGCCTGCAGAGCCTGTAGCGGAAACGTATGCTGCTAAGTGGTTGTTTGAACCGTTTAACGAACGGAAAACCTCCTCAATAGCCTTACCAGTGACATTGTAGTGCCAAGCAGCATTACCAAACTCATCGAACTGATTAAAAATTACGTAATCGGGTTGAGTGCGACGAATTTCCCAGCACTTATCGTAAATCTCCTTAACATTCGACTCACAACCAGGAGTTGCAATAACTTCAGAACCTATATAATCGCGTAACCAAGTAAAGCGCTCCTTGCTCATCTCCTCAGGAAGAATTGCTACAGACTCAGTACCCATTAGCTTAGAGTCGAACGCACCGCCACGGCAGTAGTTACCTGTCGAGGGCCAAACTGCTTTTTGGGTAGTTGGGTCAAAACCGCCAGTAATAATTCTAGGTGCTAAACAGCCGTAGGCAGCACCAACTTTATGTGCTCCAGTAGGAAACCATTTTCCTAAAAGTAAAACAATACGTGCATCAACACCGGTAATTGCTTTTGGAAGTTCTATATAGTTAACTTTACCGTAAAGACCACCTTTTTCCTTTGGCTCATTTTTCCATGTTATACGGAAAAGATTTAACGCATTGATATCCCAAAGACCGATATTCTTAAGTTGGTCTTTAATTTTTTGTGGGATTAAGTCTGGATTTTGTTGTTGCTTAAAAGTAGGAAGTATAACACCACGTTCTTTAAAACGTTTAACCGCATTATCTAAAGCCTTTTGGTTGGTTACCTTATTAATAATATCTATCATATCGATTGAATTAATTTTTTGTTAAAATTACAATATGTGTATGTAATTTCTATCTATTTTATAAAAATAAGAAATTTATAATATATATTTTTGATATTAAAGAAAATATATATATTTGTTGCAGAAAAATAATTCCAATAAGGAAAAAGCGAGCGAGGATATTGTAATACGAATTAGGGCGAATTTAGTAATTATCGATTAAAGTTGATTATTTATTTAAGTCTGATTTAAGATTAACTTTTGAAACTATATATAAATGGATACTCGAAACCAAAACATCAAACCAATGAAGAATATTGATGAAATTGACAGGAAACTCCTTAATATTCTGCAAGACAACAGCAGAATTACGATTAGGGAGCTTTCAGAAAGGCTACACCTATCAACAACACCTATTCACGAGCGAATAAAGAAATTGGAGAAAAATGGCTTTATAAAGCACTACGTTACTTTGCTCGACCCTAAAATGCTTGGTAAAAAGTTGACAGTATTTGTTTCTGTTTCGTTAACAAGCCACACTAAGGAGGTCGTAGATGAGTTTGAAAAGGAAATGAAAAAGATGCCCGAGGTTATGGAGTGCTACTACGTATCGGGGAATTGGGATTTTCTACTAAAAATTCAGGTTGATGATATGGAAGATTACCACGATTTTGTAATACATCGCTTCTCCATTACCAAAAACATCACCCAGTATTATAGCTCGTTTGTAATGTCCGAGACAAAAATTACACACAAGTATCAACTGTAAAAATTGCGATTAGGATATATAATTAAGGTGTTTAGATTTTCTGGACACCTTTATTGTTTTAAATACACTTCATCCGGATACTCGACTTCAGTTAGGTAAAGCCCCTCGGCAGGTGCCGAAGTTCCAGCAAGACCTCTATTCTTAGCCTCAATAATGGCAATAAATTCCTCAGGAGAAATTTTACCTCGGCCAACATCAACCAGAGTTCCTACAATTGCTCTAACCATATTGCGTAAAAATCGATTCGCTTTAATTGTAAAAATCAGCAAATCGTCCTTTTGAGTCCACTCTGCGAAATAAATTGTGCAGTTGTTGGTTTTATTATCGGAGCCAACCTTGCTGAAACTTGTAAAGTCAGTATAGTTGAAAAGCAGCTGTGTCGCCATTTGCATCTTTTCTACATCTAAATTACCAGAGTACATCCAGGCTAATCCATTCATAAATGGATTTTTGGTTTGACAAATGAAGTACTCATAGCCCCTTAGTGTAGCATCGAAGCGTGCATTCGCATCTGGCTTAACGCTTGATATTCTTTGGATTGATATATCGATAGGTAGAATTCTATTTAAACTGTGCAGGAACTGCTTGTTGCTCTCTAAGTTGGGTGTTAACGAATCGAAATGTGCTACGTAGTAACGGGCATGAACTCCAGTATCGGTTCGGCCAGCGCCAATGGTGTTAACTTCTTCTTTAAGCAATGTTGATAGTGCCTTATTCAATAACTCTTGAACACTTACCGCGTTGGACTGAATTTGCCAACCGTGGTAATTTGTTCCTAAGTAGGATAGGTGTATGAAATATCTGTTATACAATTTTTTGCTTATTTTCAATTTAACCGCAAGGTAATTACCATTTTTTTAAATGCAAAAAGGTTACAAAATATCTACCTTCTCTTAAATATTTTCTTCAAACTTCCATCTTCAAACTTAACCTATCTAACTTCCAAAACACCAACTACTAACCACCTTTTTCCCGACTCGCTTTAACCACGTTTACCAAATAAACATCGAGGTTTTAACCTTTTTTAACATCGCTGGCATTTTAAATTTATGATATTTGCGAACGATCATAATAAAGTAAAAAAAATTGTTTTAATAAGCATTTTAAAATAGCTGAATATGAGTGAAACTAGTACAGTAAACATCAAGGAATTAAACGAACGAATTCGGCTCGAAAGTTCATTTGTTGATATTATCAACATGGAGATGAACAAGGTCATTGTTGGTCAGAAACATTTGGTTGAATCCTTGCTTGTTGGATTACTTGCCGATGGACACATTCTGCTTGAGGGTGTTCCTGGTCTTGCTAAAACACTGGCAATTAATACGCTATCCAACATCATAGATGTTAAGTTCAACCGAATTCAGTTCACCCCCGACCTTTTACCTGCCGATTTAATTGGTACTATGGTTTATAGCCCCAAGAGCGAGCAGTTTAACGTGAAGAAAGGGCCTATTTTTTCAAACTTTATTCTTGCCGATGAGATTAACCGTGCCCCCGCAAAGGTACAGAGTGCTTTGCTTGAGGCTATGCAAGAGCGTCAAGTAACCATCGGTGAGGTTACTTATAAATTGGAAGAGCCTTTCCTAGTGCTTGCTACTCAAAACCCAATAGAGCAGGAGGGAACCTATCCGCTTCCTGAGGCACAGGTTGACCGATTTATGCTAAAGGTAAAAATCACCTATCCAAAGGTGGAAGAGGAGCGTATGATTATGCGCGAGAATCTGGCATTAACATTCCCAAAACCAGAAAAGGTTTTAAAACCTGCCGATATTGTAAATGCTCGTAAGGTTGTTCGCGAGGTTTATATGGACGAGAAAATTGAGAAGTACATTCTCGATATCGTATTTGCTACACGTTTCCCTGCACAGCATAACTTACAGAAGTTTGAGTCGATGATTAACTATGGTGCATCACCACGTGCATCTATCAGTTTAGCATTGGCTTCAAAAGCATACGCTTTTATTAAGCGTAGAGGTTATGTTATTCCTGAGGATGTTCGCTCTGTATGTCACGATGTTCTTCGTCATCGTATTGGTTTAACCTACGAGGCCGAGGCCGAGAATATTACAACAGAGGATATTATCACCGAGATTTTGAATACCGTGGAGGTTCCTTAGTATGATACGGAGTTTCAGGTATATTGTCCTGATTATACCATTCTGGTTAATTCAGCTAACCGCTCAGGGGCAGAATTACATTGGTATGCATAAGGACGATATCCGAAAGTTAACTCCAAAGGAACACAAGGGTTTTGTCTTTGAGAAGGAGGTTGAGAATGGCGACAGAAGTTTTATAAAGTTTGTGAATGTAATTGATGAGCAAACGCTTCTGTTTATGGTCGATTCGAAAGGAATCTGCACCTCAGTATCAAGAATGTACAATACTTGGCTTTACGACCAAATTCAAAAGGAGTTGAAAAAGAACTACAAGAAAAAAGGTTCCGATACATGGATAGAACGTAAAGAAGGTAAGGAGTACGAGATAAAACTCAAGCGCGGCGAGTGGTTTATAACAGTAACAACCCGACCAATAACAAATAAATAGTTGAGTTGTGGAAACATCGGATTTATTAAAGCGAGTTCGTAAAATTGAGATAAAAACGCGTGGGTTATCGCGTCACATCTTTGCGGGTCAGTACCATAGCGCCTTTAAGGGCAGAGGTATGGCCTTCAGCGAGGTGCGTGAGTACCGCTACGGCGACGATATCCGAAGCATCGACTGGAACGTAACAGCACGTTTCAACCAACCTTATGTTAAGGTGTTTGAGGAGGAGCGTGAATTAACAGTTATGCTTCTTATCGATGTGAGTGGTTCCGAGCATTTTGGAACATCTGAACTCTACAAAAATCAACTTATCACCGAAATTGCAGCGGTGTTGGCTTTCTCGGCAATTCAGAATAACGATAAAATTGGGGTAATTCTTTTCAGCGATAAGGTGGAGAAGTTTATACCTCCGCAAAAGGGACGTAAGCATATTCTCCGAATTATTAGCGAGATGCTTAACTATAAGCCCCAAAGCAAGGAAACAAATATTGCCGAAGCGCTTAAGTACCTCACCAATGCAATTAAAAAGCGTTGTACCGCTTTTATTTTAAGTGATTTTGTTGATGTTGATACCAATTCGCAACCCCGTTTTGCCGATGCTCTCAGCATTGCCAACAATAAGCACGATGTGGTTGGAATTAGAATTTTTGATAAGCGTGAAACAGAACTTCCCTCGGTGGGACTTGTGAAATTCCGCGATGCCGAAACTGGCAAGGATACTTGGATTGATACTTCGGACTCGCTGGTTCGTCGTAACTACAGTAAATGGTGGGTTGAAACAACCAGTAACTTGAAAACTACATTCACCAAATCCAAGGTAGATTGGACATCCATAAGCACTGACGAGGATTATGTTAAACCATTAATTCTGCTATTTAAACGTAGAGCATGATGGGAAATAGACTTAAAATAGCATTAGCATTTATACTTGCGGGAAGTTTTACCAACTCTTTCTCGCAGTCCGACTATATTGCGTCCATTAAATCGAAAATTGACAGGGATACCATCCTTGTTGGCGACCAAATTTACTACACCTTAGTGGTTAATGGCCAAAAGGGTGTAAAATTTCAACTTCCACAGGTTTCAGATTCTCTGGGAAATGGAGTTGAATTGGTTGGTAAACCCAAAATTGATTCTATTGTAACTGGTAACGATGTTACTATCACTTTACAATACCTGATTACAGCTTTCGATAGCGGACAGCACGTTTTTCCTGATTTACCAGTTGTGGCAAGTCTAAATGGTAGAACCGATAGCCTTTTTGCAGAGCAACAGTCGTTTTTTGTTAAACCATTGCAAAGGACCGCAAAACCTGGCAATATTTTCGATATAAAACCTCCAATCCGAGAGCCAATAACCGTTTCGGAAGTTGCCCCTTGGGCTGGGCTTGTTATTGCCATTGTTGCATTGGTTGGATTCCTAATAATGTACTTGGAGAGCAGGAAAAAGAATCAGCCATTCCTAAATCTGTTTAAACCTGCAGAACCACCTCATCTTGTTGCTCTGCGTGAGTTAAATAGAATTCGAGAGGATAAACTTTGGAATACCGAGAATCATAAGTACTACTACACACGCTTGGTTGATACCTTAAGAATATATCTTGAGGGACGTTTTGGAATAAATGCCCCAGAACAAACTACTTCTGAGATTCTTAGCGAGGTAAATAGGGTAGATTACGCTTTTAATGGTTTGAAGGACCAACTGCAGGAACTCCTTTTTGTGGCCGATTTGGTGAAGTTTGCAAAGCACACTCCGTTGGTTGCCGAGAACGAGATTAACCTAAACTTTGCTATTGATTTTGTAAACAAAACAAAACTTGAAGAGGAAGTTAAGGTTGAACCAACCGATGAGGATACTGCTCCAGTGCAGAAAACTATTGATGAACCAAAAAAGTTGAATTAACATGTCAGGACTAGTTTTTGCAAATCCAAAGTTACTGTACTTGCTTTTATTGGTACCATTAATGGTTGCTTGGTACATTTTTAGGCAAAAGGATACTAAAGCAAGTCTTCGTATATCAACACTAGGTGGTTTTAGCAATACAAAACCTTCTATAAGAGTTTTACTTCGTCATTTACCTTTTGTATTTAGGTTAGTTGCGGTAATAATGGTAATTGTTGCATTAGCGCGGCCACAATCAACCAATATCCAGAAGAATGTTTCATCGGAAGGGATTGATATTGTTCTATCGTTGGACGTGTCGGGAAGTATGCTTGCCCGCGATTTCAAACCCGATAGGCTTGAGGCTGCAAAAGACCTTGGTATAAAGTTTATTAGCGGTCGCCGGACTGATAGGCTTGGACTTGTAATATTCGCTGGCGAAAGTTTTACGCTTTGTCCACTAACAACCGACCATGTTACCCTAATCAATATGTTCAAGGATATTAAACTTGGCGTACTTGAGGATGGTACTGCAATTGGCTCGGGTTTAGCTACGGCAATCTCCCGTTTAAAGGAAAGTGAGGCAAAAAGTAAGGTAATCATCCTTTTAACAGATGGTGTAAACAATAGGGGCGAAATTGCACCGCTTACAGCTGCCGAAATTGCTAAAAGTTTTGGAATTCGAGTTTACACAATTGGCGTGGGAACTTATGGTACAGCACCATATCCTGTTCAAACACCATTTGGTACTCAATTTCAGGATATGAAGGTTGAGATTGATGAGGATTTACTCACCAAAATAGCCCAAATGACTGGTGGAGAATACTTCCGTGCAGTGAGCAACAAAGCATTGGAGGAGGTTTACGCCAAGATTGATACTTTGGAGAAATCCAAAATTGAGGTTACAGAGTATAGTCGTATGGAGGAGCGTTACAGACCTTATGTGCTAGTGGCGTTTATACTTTTAATGGCCGAAATTATACTTCGCCGAACATTATTGCGGAGTTTACAATAGTTGAAATTGATTAGAAAAATAGAAATAGCGTATGTTTAGATTTTCGAATCCTGAGTACTTATACTTACTTCTAGTCATTCCCGTATTGATTGCGCTTTACTGGTATACGGTTCGTATTCAGAAAGCCAACATCAAGTTATTCGGTAAATTCGATACCGTACTCGGCCTTATACCGGGCATGTCGTTTGTCCGTGGTTGGGTTAAAATGATATTTCTGCTAAATGCATACCTGTTTGTTGTTTTAGCATTGGCTGGGCCGCAATTCGGTGCAAAGCTCACCGAGGTTAAACGTAAAGGTATTGAGTTGATAATTGCCCTGGACGTTTCCAACAGTATGCTGGCCGAGGATATTCAACCCAATAGAATTGAACGTGCAAAGCAGTCGATTTCGCAGCTGGTAGATAGGTTAACAAACGACCATATTGGCCTAATAGTATTCTCGGGCGATGCTTATGTTCAACTTCCAATTACCAGCGATTATGCCTCGGCTAAGATGTTCCTGTCGTCAATTAATCCAGGGATGGTTCCCAAACAAGGAACAGCAATTGGTAGCGCAATTGAACTTGCAGCAAGTTCATTTAACCCAGAATCTAAGGCTAGTAAGGTAATTGTTGTAATATCCGATGGGGAAAACCACGAAGACGATCCGGTAGAATCGGCAAAAGTTGCTGCTGAAAACGGAATTGTTATTCATACAATTGGAATAGGTTCGCCCGATGGTGCCCCAATTCCAATAGGTGGAAATCAGAACTACCTTAAGGATGAGAATGGAAATGTGGTTGTAACAAAACTCGACGAGGAAACACTATCAAAGATTGCCGTTATTGGCAATGGAAAGTATGTACGCGCAACCAATACACAGTTAGGACTTCTACCTTTATTCGAGAATATCAACAAAATGCAACGTTCCGAAATTAAGGATAAAGTTTACACTGAGTATAACGAGCAATTCCAATATCTACTTGCAATAGCATTACTTATTTTAATTGTTGAGTTCATAATTCTTGAACGTAAAAATCAATGGATTTCAGGTCTAAATCTGTTTGGCAATAAAAGGGGAGGTGAATTATGAAAAGATTTACATTAGTTTGTTCCGCTTTATTGTTGATAGTAATTTCGGCTTTTGCCCAAAACGAGCGTAAAGCAATCCGTAAAGGAAATAATGCTTTTGAGGATAAAGATTTTGTTGAATCGGAGGTGCAGTACCGTAAGGCATTGGAAACTAATATTCACTCTTTCAAGGGAAAGTTTAACCTTGCCGATGCGCAGTTCAAACAGGAGAAGTACGACGATGCTTTAAAAACGATGGATGAGATCAATCAGACTGGCCTATCCAGTACTCAAAAAGCAATGATTTATCATAATAAGGGTAACGCATTATTTATGCAACAGAAATTTCAGGAAAGCATTGATGCCTATAAGAATGCACTCAAACTTAATCCGAACGATAACGAAACAAAGTACAATCTATCGGAAGCTCAGCGTATGCTTAAACAGCAACAGCAGCAACAGAATAAGGATAATAAGGACAATAAAGACAACAAGGATAATAAAGATAATAAAGATAATAAGGATAACAAAGACCAGAACAAGGACGACAAGAAGGATAACCAGGATAAAAATAAAGACCAGAATAAAGATAAGCAGGATAATAAAGACCAAAAGCAGCAGGAACAGCAACCCAAAATATCAAAGCAGGATGCAGAACGAATGTTGCAGGCAATTCAGAACAACGAGAAGGATATTCAGGAAAAAATGAAACAGGAAAAAGCCAAAGCGGCTAAAGTGCGCGTAATTAAGAATTGGTAAGTAATCTACTTAATATATGATACGGAAACTACTAATTATTGCTCTTGTATTTATTTCGAGTGTTACGTTAGCCCAGAATGTAACAATCGAAGCCTATGCTCCCAATGTGGTGGAGCTTGGAGAGCAGTTTAGGTTAACCTATACACTAACAGCTCGACCCACATCGTTCAATCCACCTACTATTGCTGATTTTGATGTGATTGCTGGGCCAAGCACATCGAGCAGCACAAGCATTGAGATGATTAACGGTAAGGTTACTCAAACCCAATCGTACACCTATACATATATACTGGAAGCTACCAAGGAAGGGAAATTTACCATTGATGCTGCTGAGGCCACTGTAAACAACGATAAAATAAAATCCAACTCATTATCTATTGAGGTTGTAAAGGCATCGGCAAATACACGTCAAAATAACACACAAACCACCAAGCAACAAGCAAATGGGGCTGAATTACCCAACGATGAACTATTCGTTACAGTTGAAACTAATAAAAAAACGGCCTATGTAGGCGAGCCTATTGAGGCTACTATTAAGATATATACCCGAGTTGGAATTGCAGGATTTGAGGAGGCGAAATTCCCCACATTCGATGGATTTTGGAGTCAAGAGATAGCCACCGAACAGAATATATCGTTCCAGCGTACCAATATCAACGGGAAAATATATAACGTTGGTGTAATTCGTAAATACTTACTTTTTCCTCAGCAAAAGGATAAACTCGAAATTCCACCTTTCGAACTGGTGGTGGTTTATCAGGCTCGCACATCACGCTCGCAATCAATTTTCGACGAGTTCTTTGGAGGAGGTTTCGAGAACTACCGAAAACGGTTGGTTAGCAAACCTTTAATCGTAAATGTTAAACAGTTACCGAACAATGCTCCCGAATCGTTTATTGGAGCAGTAGGCGCATATAAAATTGATGCCAGCACCGATAAAACAAAACTAAAAACTAATGAGGCTGTCACTGTTAAGTTGAAAATATTGGGTAGCGGAAATTTGAAACTTATAGGAACGCCAAAGGTTGAATTCCCTGCAGGTTTTGAACTATTCGACCCTAAAGTAAGCGATAATATTAACACAACTGCCAATAACACTTCGGGTACTAAAACCATTGAGTACATTGCAATTCCACGTTCTGCAGGAACTTTTGAGATACCTCCTGTAGAATTTACATACTTCGATTTGAATAAGGAATCTTATGTTACTTTACGCTCAAAGGCAATGCCTATTGAGGTTCTGGCCGATTCTTCTGCTGCATCGGGTGTTATGATTACCGGTTACAGCAAAGAGGATGTTAAGTTTATTGGCAAGGATATTAGGTTTATCAAAACAAGTCACTCAAAATTACGTCCAATTAACTCATTTGTGGTAACATCGGGGATGTATTTTTTCATCTACATCATTCTGATAATTGCATTCCTCGTATTCTGGTATTTGTACAGCAAGCATCGTGAGCAAATGACCGATTTGAGCATTGTGCGCACACGTAAGGCAAACAAGACCGCTCAAAAACGCCTTAAGGAGGCAAGTATTATGTTAAATCAGGATAATGCCGAAAAATTCTACGAGGAAATTCATAGGGCACTTTGGGGATATACAGCCGATAAACTCAGTATTCCAATTGCAAACCTTAATTCCGATAGGGTTAAGGAGGAATTGTCTAAACGCGGAGTTGATAACATTGATATTGAGGAATTTATAAGGATAATTGATGTGTGCGAATTTGCTCGTTTTGCTCCAAATAAAGAGCATTCGCAGATGGATGCGCTCTATGAATCAACATACACCTTGATTTCGAAATTTGAGCAAACTTTAGGAAAAGCAAAGTCGAATCTTTGGTAAAACTTTATCAACTATGACAAAAAGAATATTTATAACATTCACATTAATTGGTGCTACTTTGGGTTCATTGCTTGCCCAAAAGCCACAAATGTTGATTGAGCAAGCCGACAAACTATATACCGAGGGTAAATACCAAGATGCAATTAGCAATTACGAGGCAGTAGTAGGACAGGGGTTACAAAACGCAGAGCTTTACTACAACCTAGGTAATGCTTACTTCAAAATAAAAAATATTCCTGCAGCAATTCTTAACTACGAGCGTGCACACCTACTTAATCCTGACGATGAGGATATAAACTTTAACTTGGATTTAGCACGAACCTATACTGTGGATAAAATTGAGGTACTGCCTGAGTTTTTCTTAGTATCGTTCATCAAAGGTTTTAGAAATTGGTTTAGTTCAAATTCATGGGCATACATCGCAATTTTCTCATTCGCATTGGTGCTTGCACTTGCCTTATTCTTCTGGTTCTCCCGCAGTTTTGAAATTAAGAGGTATGCATTTGGTGTTGCAGTGCTTTTATCGGTGATATTCGTAGTATCGTTAGTTTTTAGTATAAGCCAGAAGAATCAGGTTGTTAAGCGCAACAACGCTATAGTTTTCGCACCGGTTGTTTCAGCAAAAAGTTCACCCGACGAATCGGGTAAAGATCTGTTTATACTCCACGCAGGAACAAAGGTTGAATTGATTAGACCCGTAGGAGAGTGGTGTGAGGTTAAAATTGCCGATGGCAATAAGGGTTGGATACCAAAAACTTCGTTCCAGAAAATATAGTTTATAGAATAGAGATAACGCAGATTGAACAAATTTAAACTGATTTAATCTGTTTTAGCTGTGTCATCTATGTTCTAATTTCATTCTAACTTCATCTTTAGTATCTTTGCTGTCTTAATTTTTTGAGATTTGAAACAAGCAAAGGACTTTACAACTGGGAACATTGGTAAGCAAATTTTAAATTTGGCTTTACCAATTATGGGAACCGCATTTATCCAAATGGCATACAATATGACCGATATGCTTTGGATAGGCCAAATTGGTAGCGATGCAGCAGCTGCAGTTGGTGCGGCAGGTTTCTTTTTATGGTTGGCCAATTCATTTGTATATACCACTAAAATTGGTGCAGAGGTTACTATTTCACAGAGTTTGGGCTCGGGAAATGGGCATATGGCTTTGCGTT
>JAEXVC010000227.1 GCA_023406715.1 Bacteroidota bacterium
AAAAATAGCGTCACTCCTCTGTCAGTCGATAATAAAGAGTTCGATAGTATAAGGCTAACCGTTGAGGGCTTTGTTACTGCGGGATTTCCTTCGCCGGCAGGCGATTATATCGATAATGAGTTAAATCTGAAGGCGTTGCTGGTAAGGAACGAGAGTTCAACTTTCTTTGTTCAGGTTACTGGCAACTCCATGCAGGATGCCAATATTTTTGATGGAGATATTCTGGTTGTGGATAAATCCTTAAATCCCAGCAAGGATTCTATTCTGGTCTGCTTTATAGATGGGGAATTCACCGTAAAAAGGGTAAGCAAAATTGGAAAGGATTTCTTTTTAATACCCGCCAACAAGGAATTTAAGCCCATTAAAATTGAGGAAGGTGCCGATTTTAGGCTTTGGGGTGTTGTTACTTATGTAATCCATAAAATTCAGTAGAGCAATGTTTGCGTTAGTGGATGGAAACAACTTTTACGTTTCGTGCGAGAGGGTTTTTAACCCTGCGCTTGAGGGCAAACCTGTGGTTGTTCTATCCAATAACGATGGTTGCATTATTTCGCGCTCCAACGAGGCAAAGGCGCTTGGCTTTAAAATGGCTCAGCCAGTTTACCAAACCAAGGATATTATAGAGAAGCATAACGTGGCGGTATTCTCATCGAACTACACGCTTTACGGCGATATGTCCAATAGGATGATGAAAACCCTTATGGATTTCTCGCCCGAGGTGGAGGTGTACTCCATTGATGAGGCCTTCCTAAACCTGCAGGGTATTACGGTGAATTTGGATGAATACGCCCAGCGGATAAAATCAACCATTCAAAAAAATATTGGAATTCCAGTGGGAGTAGGGGTTGCTCATACTAAAACATTGGCAAAAATTGCCAATAAAATAGGGAAGAAGAGTAACGGTTTTTTTGTGATTGACTCGGAGGAGAAGCGCGTTTGGGCGCTTAAAAATACTCCCATTGACGATGTGTGGGGAATTGGTAGGCAGTACTCCAAAATGCTTCAGCAGTATGGTGTTCATACTGCCTACGACTTTACAAGGCTTGCAGCCAGTTGGGTGAACCAAAAAATGACCGTGGTAGGGCAGCGCACCCTCGATGAACTACTCGGAACGCCCTGTATATCCCTTGAAACCATTGTAAAGGCTAAGAAAAACATTGCAACAACCCGTGGTTTTGGTAAAAAGATATCGGATATTGGAATTATCTCCGAGGCCGTGGCTACCCATGCCGTGCGCTGTGCCGAAAAACTCCGCAAGCAGCACTCTGTGGTCAGTTACGTAACCATATTTATACATACTGACCCATTCTCCACCACCGAAAAGTACATTTACCGAAGCGTAACAATTACCCTAGATGAGCCAAGCAACTCCAACCAAAGCGTTGCGCAAGCCGCTCTTTTGGGATTGAAAAGAATTTTTATTCCAAACCAGCCGTACCGAAAAACAGGTGTGATTGTTAGCGGAATATCGTCCGAGAACTATATACAAACCAGTATTTTTAGCACTGCCGACAGGGAAAAACTCAAAAAACTCTCCCAGATATCCGACAATCTAAACGCCAAGTACGGCCGCGATAAGTTAAAGTTGGCAGTGCAGGGTAGCTGCAAGGATTGGCACCTGAAGCACGAAAAACTCTCACCCTGCTACACCACCCGCTGGAACGATTTACTAAAGGTAAAACTCTAATTGGCAGTAAATCTCTTAAACAAAATTCTACTCTTTTTATTGGTTTTGTTTAACTATTTTATACTTTTATATAACCTCGGAGGGTTGTGTTGATATACTTTTCAATAAGGTTATTGTTTAAAACCTTTAAGAGGAAAAGAATAATTAAAGTATATGTATAAGTGAGTTGGGCGCAATTTTATGAATGAAATATTAGAATGAAAAAATGGAAACACATAACTATTTTGATATTGGAGATAGTTTTTATCCCAATAATGATATTATTATTGTTTAGTTATATCCTTCCATTCGACTATTTAATCGGAGTAATTTTTATTTATTTGTTGTTAGTTAATATGTTGGTCATATTAGCAATAATTATAATTCAACATTATCTTTTAAAAAATATATCGAAATTTTTCTTGTTACTTCTTTCTTTAATTATCTTATTTATTGTTGACTTAGGAATACTGCCAGCTAACGAAAACACTAGTCCATTCAATGAGATAAAAATATCACTAAAGGCTCTTAAAGAATACAACCATCTGACTTACAATGATATTTTTAAATGCAATGATTATTATAAAACTCGTTTTAGAAGAATTAGTGCAAAGCATAAGTTTGATAAAAATCTTCCTGATAAAATAATTTATATCAGTTATCATCCAACATCTTATTCAAAATATTATATTTCTGAACCGAATGCTGTCATCAATAAATCTTATTCGGTTTATTTCAATGGTGATTCTATTAAATCCAATAATCCGAAATTGGAAATAATAGCAATAAATAAAGACAGTATAATTCTGAATGATTCTTATTTTAATGAAAAAATTAAGTTCGTAATTGCAAAATCAAAATCTATCTTCTTAATTAATCCTAAAACTGATGAAAAGATTTATTTTGAACCAGGAGATATTTTATTTAAAACTAAGAATATTGATATTTCTGTAGAATTGGACAATGATTTTGAATCAATTGGATTTCAAAAACTTTTTGAGATTTTTGTAAAGATGTTTTATTAAATTACAGTCGAATGTTAAACTGCGCCCAACACACGGTTCAAACTACTTGGGCTGATGATGCAGATGCAGAATTTTTATTACATTTAACTAACTTTTTAACGGCGGATAGAGCCGCTGGCGGTTTACTCCCCAGCAGTTTAAACCGTCGACCGTTATTAATAAGCCTCACTATCACAATATAAGGCTGTTTTTGATGACAAAAAAGAAAAAAAATAATGTTTTTTAGAAAACTTTAAATTATGAAAAGCATCTTTATATTTTGTTTGGGCTTATTTCTCTTTTATTTCATGACAGTTGAAGGCCAGAATAGTTCAAGCAACTTCGCATTAATTAAGGAAAGACCAAGTCTTAGTTTAAATGACAAAAAAAATAGCTGTTACGAAGTTCATTTTAAAAGCAAAATAAAAAGGTGCTGCTTTTCAGCGGATAGTTCCTACATCTATTTGTACTTATCGAACTCCGATAGCATATACTGCTACGATTATAAAAAAGATAAAGTAATTTGGAAAGTAAATTGGACTGCACCAATCGTGATGGAGTGTATTGGTTCTAAGCTCCTAATTTCAAAAAATTACAACCAGTTAAAGGGCATTGCTTATTCTGGGGATTTAACATTTTTAGATGCTCTTGATGGACACACAATAGATTTAACTGTAAATGAGTTTTCTTATTTCGATCGTTCAAGAAAATATCTATTTACTAAGAATCGCCTTATTTTTACTAAGAATCGCCTTATTCCTTCAATAGTAGAACTAAAATCGGCAAAAACGATTTGGTCATACCCAAAGGATTCTTCAGGATTTGGCGGAATTATTAACGTTTTGATTGAAAATAATGGGATTACTTTATTATCGGATAAAGTCTACAAAATTTTAAATGATTCTGGGCTACAATGGACTTACGCAATTAATAGTTCGGATAATAAAAATATTAACATAACTGAAGGATATTCAACACGTTACAATTTGTTAAATCTAACCCCAATGCCTCCTTCTTTTAACTCAACTTCATTAGGTAAAAGGTACGGGATGGGATCAAATATTTTGAAAGTAGACAATTCTATCTTTTTTGCAGATCAAGAAAGTATTATTAGCCTAAATCATGAGCACGGTAAAGAGGAATGGAAAACTAAACTTCCTTTTAGTTTAACTGGACGCTCTGAACTTTTTCATTATGGTGCCAACATAATCTTAGTTAATACAGGTGCTTGTGAAATCAACCAAAACCTAAAAGCCTATGGCAGCCCTTATTTTGCAGTTTTTGACTCTAAAACAGGAGAGTTAAAATGCAAAACAATACTTTCAGAAAGCAAAAATTCAATTCTTTACATTAAGGATGATATTGATTTTCTTTTATTCGTTTTCAAAGATAAGGTTATACAATTTAACAAGTTGGACTACGCAACAAAGGATTATGTACTTACTGAAAGTCAAATAAAGCAATTCGGACATTTTCAACCTTTAATTGATAGGGGTAATTCTTTTAGTTATTTAAATATTTCAGAGCCATACTGGACACGCTCATGGCGGCCACTCCCTCAGGAAGTTATAAACAATGAATCAATTCTATACGATACCCAAAAGAATGAGCAAATAAACTCAAATTTCAATATCTCAACTCAAAAAGGAATACTATCTTTTAATCGTCATTTTGAGGATATAGCATTTTTACCTTTTAAGCAATTAGGTGTAGTTGTGTATAAAAATGATTCTTATAATGTAATATTCCCTATGCAGGAATCTATTGGAGATTGGAATAGGATTTCAATGTCTCCCTATTTTTATAGAGTTGACAATACAGTACCGAAAAAAATTGAAAAATATGATTTCGAAGGTTATTATCATATAATTGGCAATAAGCTAGTTGAACTATTGGAAGATAGGATTAAGGTTACTGCTTTTTGATATATGGCCAAAATATTGGGGGCTAGATATTGCAAATGCAGCATTTTTATTAACTTTAATTTAGTTTTTAACGGCGGATATTGCCGCTTGCGGTTAACTTCCCACTAATTTAAGCCGTCGACAGTTCAATTACAAAAACTAATCTCAAATTTTATGAAAAATTATATAGTAATATTTATCATTTTATTGAATTCGCTTGCTGTTTGCTCCCAAAGTGCCTACAAAAAGGTATATAAATATGGGGAGTATAATGATAATTGGGCGATGGTAAGAACCATTTCAGGAACCTATGGCTTTATAAATAGGGAAGGACAGGTGGTTGTGCCCGCTATTTATGCTAAGATTTATAAGTTTGGCGACTATGGGATAGATTTTGTTTTGGTAAGGACTATTTCTGGGACTTATGGGCTAATTAATAAGGAAGGGAAAGAGGTTGTACCCGCTATTTATGCTAAAATTTATAAGTTTGGCGAGTATGGGATAGATTTTGCTTTAGTAAAGACTGTTTCTGGAATGTTTGGGCTAATTAATAAGGAGGGAAAAGAGGTTGTTCCCACAATATATGCTAAGATTGAAAATTTCGACACAGTAATTAGCGGTGCTGCAATAGTAAAGTCTATATCAGGAAATTACGGTGCCGTAAACAGGGATGGTAAGGAAATAATCCCAACCACTTACAAAAGGGATGAAGTGGCACAAAGGTTGAAAACTTTGTGAACTTAGTGCATCCTTAGTGTGCCTTTGTGGTTTAAAGATGCTTTTGATTAAGTGTTAGATTAGAAGTTCTGTTTTATAAATTATCCACCCTAGCCTCAATCACATTCTGAATTTCTGTGGGCACATTCGATAGGAAATTGTAGCCAGTTAATGACTCAATGGAATCGACACTTACCCTGTAGTATGTCCATGCGTTGGCCGAACAGGCCTGAGTGTTTGGCATAACTACCGCAATTACGCGTGTGCTAGTGGTTATGCGGCTAAGGTCGTTGTTTCCGTTGGGTAGTACAACAATAATCTTCCAAGTTTTGCTAGGCACGGTTACTCCTGAAGATAGAACAGTAAATGTTCCCTTTGCGCTGGTGCCACCTTCGCCGTAAGGCCCGCCAATAATATACAGTTCGTTGCCATTGTCAATTAAACTTCTACAGTAATTTTCCAAATTGGCCCAGGTTTGCTGATTGTTATTTGGCGCTTGCGGAATCATATTGGTCATTAAGAACGTTGCTGAGTTATTGGTAACGCTAGAAGTCCTGTCGGCACTTGGACACATATGTCCCCTATCGAAACCGTAGGTTGTGAACATAAAGTCCGATTGGGTAACCTTATACCATGTGTCTGGGAGTGAGTAATCGGCTCTGAAATCGTCTTGTCTGTCAGTGCTTCCAACATCGCCTGAGTATAAATGCCAGCTGGTCCAATTCATAGTCTGTTTTGAGTTGCTGTACGACAGAACGTACTGGGTTTTAACCATAAGGTAGTTATTGGGGCTTAGAATGTTATTAACGGCATCGCTAGGGTTTCCGAGTAGCATATTGTCGTTATCGGTATAGCCAGGGGTGTCAGTTAATGTTGTGAACGATGTTTCGCTTCCATACTTAGTGCCCACGCTGTTTGTGGCATATGCTCTGATGTAGTACTTAGTGCCAGCAGTTAATCCTCCAACAGAACTTGAGAAACTTCCTAATCCTGAGCCATTGCTAGTTTTAGAATCGTTAATGGTTGGGTTCGGGTTGATACCCCAGCAAACACCCCTTTCGGTAATTGCCGAGCCACCGTCAATAGTTATGCTTCCTCCGCATACGGCAGTGTTTTTTGTAATGGACGATACCGAGGAGGTTGATATTGTTGCTAAAGTAGCGCTGGTTGTAAACGGAATGTTTTCGCCGTAAGCTATTCCGTTTGAGTTTGTTGCGTAAGCTCTGACATGGTAGGTGGTACCAGGGTTGAGATTTGTTATTTGGCTTGTAAAATCGCTGCTTCCTTTTCCGTTGTCGGTTTTGTTATCGGCTATTGTAGGATTCTCCTGAGTACTCCAACATATCCCTTTTGAGTAAATTTCTTCGCCGCCATCGTCCTTAATAATACCTCCGCCAATGGCTGAGTTGCTTTCAATATTCTCAATGCTTGCAGTCTCAACAGTTGGTTCTGTGGTTTCCTTTTTACATCCAGATTGAATAACTAAGATAAAAGAAACAAGTAGGAAAATTGAGGAAAAACGGTTCTTCATGGCACTTTGTTTTTGTTAACACCCTCATGACTATATAACGAGATGTGAACTTGCAAAGTTATTGGATTGAACAATAAAATCATGGCATATTATTCTATATATAACTTGGTTGATAGGTTATTGCACTTTTTTATTGTTTTAATGTTGATTTATGTGCTACTAAGTGGGTTTTGAGTTAGAAAAAATCTATTTATCTTTTGACTGTCAGCGGGTTGAAATAGAAAAAGCCCTTGTGGGGCTTTCGGAAAAAGAGTGGAAGAATTGCTCTAACAGTTTTTAATCAATATTGGTATTTAGGGTCTAAAAAACTAACTTGGTTTTGATTTAATTTTATAGATAATCTAATGTACAATTCTCCCACCTTTCTGGTTTATACAATTCGACGCTTACACCAAAGCAAATATCCTGCCACAAATAGTATTATAAAACCAATTGAATTATAGATAAGAAAATGATCCAGTGCATTTTTTCCATGTCCCATTACAGCATCGTACGATAAATAGCCTTGTACATATGGATGAAAGTGTACATATTTCCAACCTCGTACTAAAACCATTCCCGATATAAAACCAACCATTCCAACTCCAAATGGAATAATAACATTGCTCCATTTGAGCGATACTAAGAACTGTATTGCAGTGATTAGTAGGCTCGATATTGCCACTATTGCAATTTTTTTTGCAAAAAACAACGAAACAGGTAGGTTCAGGCTAAGCAGTTCTGGAAACTTTAAACTTACTACCCAAGCACCAAATACACTAAAAATAAAGTAAAGTATAAGGCTTGTGGATATTAGGAGTGCAGCCATAGCCCATTTGCTTAAGTAAGTGTTGAACCTGCTAACGGGGAAAGAGAATAAATCTTTTAGCGACGATGCTTTATGCTCCACATTATGAATTAAAACAGCCAAGAGGATGATATAGAATGGGAAAAATACACTGCTTGCAGTGCTTAGGTTGTTGTCGAGCATTGTGGCAAAGCCATTTGTTCCTGGAGCAATAAGTTTATCGCCTTTGAAAAAGTAGATAAGTGTAAAGAGAGTTGAAATAAATAGCGGTGCCAGCACAGCAAGAGCCAGTGCGTAAGTCCTTTTATACTTAAGAATCTCAACCTTTATGCTTGTGAAATATTGTTTTATCATGGTATTTTACTTTTAGTTATTAACATTGGTTAAAGTCATAAATACATCTTCCAGATTATGCTCATGGTAGTTTAGTTTATACACGTCGATGCCTTGTTCCACTAGATATCGGTTGATTGATGCAGTTTGCTTTTCGTTCTCAATATCCAACTCTAGTGTCGAATTATTGTTGTGGATTGCATTAATTCCCTGTGTTTGGAGTAGTTGCTTTGCGCGGGTTACATCGCCAACCTTTAGTTCGAGTCTTTTGGAATTTGCAAGGGTTAGTTGATTTAGTGTACCCTGAAAAACCAACTCTCCATTATGAATTAATCCAACATGGGAGCACATTCGTTCAATTTCGGCAAGCATATGGCTCGATACAAATATTGTTATTCCTTTCTCTGTGTTGAGTTTTATTAAAAGTTCACGGATTTCCTTAATTCCGTTAGGGTCTAAGCCATTTGTGGGCTCATCGAGTATTAGTAGTTCGGGGTTGTGTATTAATGCCTGTGCAATGGCAATTCTTTGTTTCATGCCAAGTGAGTACTTTTTTACAAGACGTTTACGGGCATAGGTTATCCCTACGGTTTCGAGCACCTCATCAATGCTACTTTTGGTGGTTCCGTAGTAAATTTGGGCTATTCTAAGGTTTTCTTCGCCAGTAAGGTGTCCGTAAAGTGTTGGTTGCTCAACAAATCGCCCAAGGCGTTTAAGAACCGAAAGCCGATTATTAGTTACATCCTCGCCAAA
>JAEXVC010000259.1 GCA_023406715.1 Bacteroidota bacterium
GTGTTAGTGGTGGTATCGATTCAATGGTGATGTTGCATTTATTCCAAAAATCGGGTTTTAAAATTGCAGTGGCTCACTGTAATTTTGGTCTTAGAGCCGATGAGTCCGATGGCGATGAGCAATTCGTAAAATACTTTTGCTTGATGAATGGAATTGCTTGCCATTCCATAAAGTTCGATACTAATGAGTATGCTGCAGAAAATAAACTATCAATCCAGGTTGCAGCACGTGAACTACGATATGCTTATTTTGAGGAGATATGCAAGGAGTATAAGTATACAAAAGTTGCCATAGCACATAACCTGAACGACACCGCCGAAACTGTTCTGATAAACCTATGCCGAGGAACTGGAATTAAAGGTGTTGCAGGCATTAAGGTGATGAATGGTAATATTATCAGGCCTCTTATTTTTGCAACCCGTACAGAGATTGAAGATTTCGCAAAGAATCACGATGTTAAGTTCAGGGAGGATTCGAGCAATTCAACAACAAAATACAAGCGTAATTTTATTCGGCATAAAATAATTCCAGAGTTAAGATACTTGAACCCATCTGTTGATAGAGCAATTGCCGATACTGCAAACCATTTGCAGGAGGCAGTTTGGCTTGTGGAGGAGCAACTGGGTAGAATCCGAGAAGTTGTTATTTCGAAGAAAGGCGAGGATATTCTGTTCTCTATTGAAACTTTAAAAAAGGAACGTAGCGCTCGTTTTTTTTTGGTTGAGGAGTTAAGTCAATTTGGATTTTCTCCTTCAATGGCAAGCGCTGTGATTGAATTGCTAAATGCAGAATCTGGTCGAAAAGTGGAGTCCTCAACCCATACTTTATATAAGGATAGAGAGTTTCTAATACTTACATCCAAAAAAGTAAAGGATTATATTGAAGTATTGATTTCAAAAGATACAAAGTCAATCGCAAGTCCAATAAAACTCAAAGTTGAAATCTTGGGAGGTGATTCGGATTTGAAGATTGAAAAAGACCCCGATATTGCGTTGTTGGACTATAGTAAGTTACAATTTCCGTTGAAACTCAGAATTTGGCAACCTGGCGATAAATTCATACCCTTAGGGATGTCTGGATATAAGAAGATTAGTGATTTTTTGGTAGATATTAAAGTGCCTATGCACCAAAAAAACAACGTTTATGTAATTGTCTCGGGCGATGATATTGTTTGGGTTGTTGGGTACAGAATTGATAATAGGGTCCGAATTCATGAACAAACCAAAAATATCATCAAATTAAGCCTTGAATAGAAAGGGTATTACCAAGAGCAATATCAGCCTTCTTCAATCTCGCTCAGTTCTAACCAACGGAATTCTTTTTCCTCAAGTATATGAGTAATTTCTTGATATCTATTGGATTTTTCCTGAAGTTGTTGAGGGTTTAGAGCACCACTGCTAAGTTTGGTTTCTAGTTCAGATTTTTCTTTTTCCAGCAGCTCTATTTCCTTGGAGAGTAGTTCCAACTCTTTCCTTTGGGCAAAGGTTAGTTTTTTCTTGGCTTGAGTTTTTGGTTGTTCCTGTTTAATTGGTTTTTCCGGACTCTTCTCTTTGGGCTTATTTTTTTCCTCCTCAATAGCCCATGCCCTATACTCAGTATACGAACCTGGAAATCCGCTAATTTCTCCATTTCCTTCAAAAACCAACAGTCCGTCAACCACCTTATCCATAAAGAAACGGTCGTGCGACACAACTATTACAACTCCAGGGAAACTCTTTAGGTAATCCTCTAGGATGTTTAGGGTGTGAATATCTAAATCGTTGGTTGGCTCATCAAGGATTAGGAAGTTGGGATTACGCATTAAAATGGTAAGCAAGTAAAGTCTGCGTTTTTCCCCACCACTAAGTTTATACACGAAAGTGTGCTGTTTTTCGGGAGAGAAAAGGAACATATTCAGGAATTGCGATACGGTAAGGGTTTTGCCATCGCCTAGGGTCACAACATCGGCAATCTCTCGGGCAACATCAATAACCTTTTTGTTATTATCGATATTCATACCTTCCTGACGGTAGTAACCAACAACCAAAGTGCTTCCAGCATCAACTTCGCCAGAATCGACAGGGATTGTTCCTGTAATTAAATTTAGGAATGTAGTTTTTCCAGTACCATTTTCACCTATTATTCCTAACTTTTCGAATCGGTTAAATGTGTAAGAAAAATCTTTCAGAATAACTTTACTTCCAAAACTCTTGTTGAGTTTTTTCACCTCCATAATTTTTTTACCAAGGCGCGATGTGCTTACATTAATCTCAACCTCGGAGTTATCAAGGCGTTGCGATGCAACATCCTTTAACTTATAGTACGCATCAATCCTGTACTTTGCCTTAGTGGTTCGCGCCTGTGGCATACGACGCATCCATTCTGTCTCGCGACGCAAAGTGTTATTGGCCTTATCAACTTCCGAAGTAAAAGCATTGATTCTCTCCTCGCGCTTATCGAGAAAATATGAATAATTTCCTTTATAGGTATAAACGTTTTGGTTGTCAATTTCAATAATATCGGTACAAACCCTATCCAAAAAGTACCTATCGTGTGTAACCATCAGTATGGTTTGCTGGCCACGGGTTAAAAACTCCTCAAGCCACTCAACCATATCAAGGTCTAGGTGGTTGGTTGGCTCATCAAGAATAAGTACATCGGGTTCGCTAATTAGTGCAGATGCTAAAGCAACACGTTTGCGTTGTCCGCCCGAGAGTTTGGTTACAGGTTGGTTTATATCATCCAATCTAAGTTTCGATAGAATCTGCTTTGCTTTAACCTCACGTTCCCAAATATTTAACCTATCCATAGCCTCCATTGCGTGATGGAGTAAGTCCTTATCGTCTTTTGCTAGAGCCTTTTCGTAATTCCGAATAGTTGAGGAGATTTCATCATCTGCACCAAATACGTTTTCAAGTATGGTGGCTTTTTCGTTTAGTTCAGGATTCTGTGATAAATATCCAATTCGGATATCATTTCTGAGAGTTACCTTTCCCTTATCAGCAGAGTCATTCCCTGTAAGAATATTTAATAGGGTTGATTTTCCTGTACCATTCTTTGCTATTATTGCCGTACGCTGATACTGAAAAAGGCTTAGCGATATATCGCTGAATATAGTTAAATCACCAAACGATTTGCTTAGATTCTCTGCCTGAAGATAGATAGTAGCCAATGTGTTTCTTTTTTAATTCGAGTTGCAAAGTTAGCATACTAAAGTTAATTGTTAGAGAGAATTTAGAGTTGAAGTGAGAATATGTAATTTTATAATTTACACTGCTTACTTTTGAGTACTTTTGTTAGTAATTAATTATTGCAATTTAAATGGTGCCGAAGAAAGAACTTTACGCCCGAGTAATTGAGTATTTTAGTAAAACCCGTCCAGTTGCAGAAACCGAGTTGGTTTACACTAATGCTTATGAATTGCTGGTTGCAGTAATTCTTAGTGCTCAGTGTACTGATAAGCGGGTTAACATAATTACCCCTCCTTTTTTTGAGAGATTCCCTGATGCTGAAACCCTTTCGAACGCAAGCGTTGATGAGGTGCTGAGTTATATCAAAAGTTGTTCATATCCCAACAATAAGGCCAAACACTTGGTAGGAATGGCAAAAACACTTCAAACGGAGTTCGGTGGAGTTGTTCCTTCCGATGTGGATCTGTTGCAAAAATTACCAGGAGTTGGCCGTAAAACGGCCAATGTTATTGCATCGGTAGTTTTTAACTTACCCGCAATGGCCGTAGATACTCACGTTTTTAGAGTTGCCAATAGGATAGGATTGGTTACAAACGCTAAAACGCCCTTGGCAGTTGAACAACAGTTAGTTCAGTATTTCCCGGAGGAATTGCTTCCAAAAGCGCATCATTGGTTGATTCTTCACGGGCGGTATGTCTGCATTGCCCGTAAGCCAAAGTGCGAGGAGTGTGGACTGACAGATGTTTGCAAAGAATATAAAAAGAGAAGCCAGAACTAATGTCTGGCTTCTCTTTAGAATTTTACAATTGCTCCAATTGTAAAAAATCCAGTGGTTGCAATATTATTCAAATCAACACCAAGGCCAAAAGTAATCAAACAATTATAGTACATAAAAAAGGTCAATCCTAATTTGGATTGACCTTAAATGTGACCCCAGAGGGATTCAAACCCCCGACCTTCAGAACCGGAATCTGACGTTCTATTCAGCTGAACTATGGGGCCAAATTGTGCGCAAATATAATGGTGTAAAAGCGTTTTTACAAGGATATTGTAATTTCAATTATAAATATTAGCTGATTGTAGTATATTTGAATATTCCAAACTGTTCAGATATGATTCGTAGGTCGGTTCTATTTTTTGTAACAATAGCAGCATCGCTCAATTATTCGTTTTCTCAGGTGATTGTTTTGGATTCGTTGCCTTCCAACACACCAAAGAATGATACAATCTACTTGGCATCTTCAGTTAATGGATGGGATACACATAGTTCTAATTTTGTGTTTAAACCATACAACTCTGCTAAGTTTATTTTGAACTTACCGGACGGGGTTGACTCATTTGAGTATAAAATTTGTAGAGGAAGTTGGCTGAATGTAGAGGTAAATGTCAAGGGTGCCGATATTCCTAATAGATATTTTGTTAAAGCGGAGAATGATACAGCATTTATTAATATTAGTGCTTGGCGCGATTTGGTTCCAAAAAAACAACTGGTATCAACCGCAACTAAAAGTGTACGTTTTTTACCAACAATATTCGAAATTCCACAGCTAAACCGTAAGCGAACAATCCGGCTTTACTTACCGCCAAACTACTCCACAGGAGGTTTGTTTCCCGTAATTTATATGCACGATGGACAAAATTTGTTCGATAATGCAACCTCGTTTGCAGGGGAATGGAAGGTGGATGAGATTTTGGATAGTCTTTATACCTACCGAGGCTTTTCAGCAATAGTTGTAGCAATTTACAACGATGATTAGGAG
>JAEXVC010000086.1 GCA_023406715.1 Bacteroidota bacterium
GTCCGTATTTGCCGGTGTTGGTGAGCGTACCCGCGAGGGAAACGATTTGCTTCGCGAAATGATTGAATCGGATGTTATCCGTTATGGCGAAGAGTTTAAAAAATCTATGCTTGCGGGCGGTTGGGACTTAGAGAAGGTTGATAACAATGAAATAGCAAACTCCCAAGCCACACTTATTTTTGGACAGATGAATGAGCCCCCAGGAGCCCGTGCATCGGTGGCATTGTCTGGCTTAACCGTTGCTGAGTCGTTCCGCGATGGTGGTGAGGATGGACAAGGACGCGATATTCTTTTCTTTATCGATAATATTTTCCGCTTTACTCAGGCTGGCTCAGAAGTTTCTGCATTGCTTGGCCGTATGCCTTCAGCTGTAGGATACCAACCTACCCTTGCAACAGAAATGGGTTTAATGCAGGAACGTATTACGTCTACCAAAAAGGGTTCAATTACATCAGTTCAGGCCATTTACGTACCTGCCGATGACTTGACAGACCCTGCACCTGCCACAACATTTGCCCACCTTGATGCAACTACGGTGTTGGACCGTAAAATTTCCGAGTTGGGCATTTACCCTGCAGTTAATCCGCTAGACTCAACATCAAGAATTCTATCGCCCGATGTTGTTGGCGAAGAGCACTATAACACAGCTCAACGCGTTAAAAACTTACTTCAGCGCTACAAGGAATTGCAGGATATTATCGCAATTCTTGGTATGGACGAACTTTCGGAGGACGATAAAATTGTGGTTCACCGTGCACGTAGGGTGCAACGTTTCCTATCTCAACCGTTCCACGTTGCCGAGGCGTTTACTGGTATCAAAGGAGTTATGGTAAATATTAAGGATACCATTAAGGGCTTCAATATGATTATGGATGGCGAGGTAGATAAATACCCCGAGGCCGCATTCAACCTTGTTGGTACAATTGAGGATGCCATTGAAAAAGGAGAGCGTCTGCTGGCTGAAGCCAAACAATAGTTAAGTTGATACTATGAAGTGTGACCTAATTTCACCCGAGAACTCCTTTTTAGTTGATGATACCCAGTACATTCAAGTACCAGGAAGTAAGGGTTCTTTCGGAATACTTCAAAAGCACGCACCTATCGTATCATCGTTGGAACCAGGAATTGTTAGGGTAATACGGAACGATGGGGCGGAATTGCTTTTTAATATACCTGCCGGTGGATTTGTTGAGGTAAACGAGGATGTTGTTACAATAATTGCTGAGTCGCTTACTCAAACATTTTAAATAAATGAGAGGTTTACTAACCCTTGCACTTGCTGTGTCCTCGGTATTAACAGGCTTTTCGCAGCAGACCATTACTTTTCCTTCAAAAGATGGGCTAACCATTACGGCCGATTTGTACGTGGCAGATATAAACAAGCCATATATACTGCTTCTGCACCAGGCGGGCTATAGCCGTGGCGAATACCGTGAAATAGCTCCTCGCTTAACCAAACTTGGCTACAACTGTTTGGCTATTGACCAACGCTCGGGGTATGAAGTAAACTACGTTAAAAACGAAACAGCCAAACTTGCCAAGGAAAAAGGATTACCAGTGGAGTATCTGGATGCTTTACAAGACGTTGAGGCTGCGTTAGATTTTATCAAAAGCAAAACAGATTTGCCCATTGTTATTTGGGGAAGTTCCTATTCCGCATCGCTTGCATTAATTGAAACTGCAAAAAATCTTCGGATTAAGGCTGCCGTAGTTTTTTCACCAGGCGAGTACTTTGGTCAGGACGATTTTATCAAATCGAAAATATCAAAAATATCTGTTCCTATTCTTTTACTTTCCTCGAAGGATGAGTGTGATACAGTAAAAGAACTTGCTGGGGATATTAAGCCATCGCTTAAAACATTCCATTGCCCAACCGATGATGGTAAACACGGCTCAAAGGCGCTATGGAAGAGCAATCCTTCAAGCAAGGATTACTGGATGTCAATTACAATGTTTTTTAGTAAACTGAAATAGTTACTACTCTAAATTCTTCTCAAAAATAGGCGAATTGTAAGAAGGGTTGAAGTTTGAGTTGAACACAATGCTCCCGTTTTCGTAATTTACATACCCCTTTATGAATTGATTGGGCAATGTAAAAACTTTATCCTCATTCTCATTTAGCGATGGGGGTGTTTCGCTAAAAATGTTTTCGATATAGATATTTATTCCTCTGGATTTAACTTCGTTTGCATAGTAGGTGAACAATTCACGGGTAATTACTATAACCACCACGTAGTTGCCATAATACTTGTACATATTATGCTTGTACATCAAATCGAGCTTATCGTTAACCACCTGCTCGGCGGTGTTGTAGAAAGTTTCGGTATACCTAAATCCTTCCTGAATAATTTTGCGAGCAGTGTACTCGTCCTTGGTATAGTGTATAAATATTAACCTATTGGAATCATCTTCAAAAATAAAGTTTAGAATATCGGGCTCGAATAAACTTGGGGTTTTGGCTGATGTTTCGGCCTTTATTATTTTCTCAAGTTGACGGTCTACTAAACATCAAAATGCTTTATAAGCGGGCGGATAATGCCTGGTAAGCTAAAGCAGCAGTAATCCTGGAAGTTGATACTGCAGGATTGCGCGCATTTTATCAGCAGAACCAATGCCAACAATTTCTTCCTTTGTACAGTACTTCCACTCCTCCTCGCAAAGTCTATCGAGGAATGAGCATATTAACTCTGATGTGGGTTGCTTATTCTCAATATCGGAGATTTTTTCAAGGAAAAAAAGTTCAAAAACTCCTGGATACTCAACAAAATACTTTACATAGGCCTTGGTGATATCCTTTATCTTCTCAGTTCCTCGTGGCGAGTTTTTTGTTTCTTTGATGACAAACTCTTCGCACTCCTCCTGAAAATCCTTAATACACTCAAAAATTAAATCCTTTACATCCTTAAAGTAGTTATATAGAGTTGCGTAAGAATACCCTGCCTGGTCGGCTATGTTACGAACGCTAATACTATCCAATCCTTCTCCCTTAAGGATTTCCTTTGCTGCTTGAATGAAGTAGCCCCTCATTCTTTTCTCTTGGATAATTTTGTTCTTCATTGTGGAAGAGGCAATGTTTTATGGAAAAGAAAAACAATGTTAATAAAATTAACAGCGTTAATCAAGTTTTTAGCCAAAAATTTTTAATGTTCAACCCATTGCTTTACAATTAATAAACAATTCAATGCGAAACTTGATTAGTTTTTGTTGATACTTGTTTTAATTACCTTTGTACTTATAATTCCAATAGAAATGGAACACAGTTTTTGGCTTGCGGCATACACTAAACCCCGAAACGAAAAGAAGGTTTACAC
>JAEXVC010000106.1 GCA_023406715.1 Bacteroidota bacterium
AGTAAACCCAATGCTTAGAGTTGAAGGATTATCGAAATTTTACGGTGAGTTTGCGCTGAACAACGTATCGTTTACAGTGAACCAAGGCGACTACTTTATGCTTTTAGGTCCATCAGGAGCAGGAAAGTCAATGATTCTTGAGGTTATTGCTGGCTTAATTAGACCCGATTCTGGAAATATCTATTTAGAAAATATTGACATTACACAAAAGCCTATAGGTGGGAGAGAGGTTGGTCTGGTTTTTCAGGATTATGCAGCATTTCCACATATGTCGGTTTACAACAATATTGCGTATCCTTTGCGGAGGAAGGGTGTTAAAGGAAAGCGCTTGCACCGTAGAGTAATTGAGTTGGCCGAGAAATTATCCATCAACCATTTGCTAAATAGGAATCCGCAAACATTGTCGGGAGGGGAGGTGCAACGTATGGTTTTAGCCCGCACGTTGGCGCTCGAGCCAAAGATTCTACTTCTCGATGAGCCTTTATCCTCGCTCGACGTTCAGTTGAGGGTTGGTTTGCGCTCAGTTTTGAGGCAAATTAATAGGGAGGGAACAACAATTATTCATGTAACTCACGATTACGAGGAGGCCATATCGCTTGCCAATAGGGTTGCTGTGGTGAATAATGGCGTAATTGAGCAGTGCGATACAGCCGAGGAGATATTTCAGAATCCTAAATCGATGTTTGTTGCCAAATTTACTGGAGTTCGGAATTTTTACCATGCAAATATTGTAGAAACAACCGAGCATCAACTCAGGATTATTCAAATGAGCACTGGTCATAAAATTTGTGGATATACCGATGAAGTTGTAGGCGAAGATGGTTTTGTATGTTTCCCTGAGAGTGCTGTTAGTGTATCAAAAACGGCATCAAGCCAAAGCGCAATGAATGTTTTTCAGGGAAAGATTATCGATATTTTTCCTCAGCGTTTTGGGTACGAGGTTACAGTAGATGCGGGTTTTAAAGTGATGGCGCTAGTAACCTGGGAATCCATAAACCGACTAGAACTTCAGCACGGTTCTGATGTATGGGTATCGTTCAAAGCAAACTCGTTAAGGTTTATACCAAGGGTTTAATTTGAGTTGATTACTTTCAGTGAACTCGCAAATAACGCTCGGTTGTTGTTTGTTGATAGTTGATTGTGAAGACTTGAATGAGACGCCGTTTTTCGCTTGTCACCTGTCACAAGTGACTTGTCCCCCAATAACTACTTAGGTCTTTGGTACAGCCTCGTGCGCTTACTATTCTGGTAAACCATCGATATGTACTGGCTTCCGAAGAATATCAATAGGAAGATTATTGCAAAGTAGTAGAGCGATATGGTTAGGTAGAACGATACTGCAAAAATGTAAACTCCAAGAAGTAAGTCGATAAGGGTTAGTAGTATCCCCCAAGTAACCCCGCTTTTGAAAATAGAGCCTAGTAAATCGAGCGATATTCCAATTAGAAGTATTAGTAACTGAATCCAAAGTACCCAGCTGATAATATCAAGGTTTTCGGGCACAAGCGAGAATCCTTTGTGAAGGCTTTCTAGCAGTTGGGCCTTCCAGTTGATGTAAAGAACACCGCACATAATTGCATTTACAAAGAAAACCACGGGGGTAATTAAAAGTCCTTTAACTGAAATCTCGTGCTTGTTTTTGAGTTTTTCCTTGAATTTGATTGTCATCTCATCAATAAAAACCCATAAAAGTGTAATTGCAACAGCAATAACCCAGAAATACCATGATTTCCAGTTGGCTATTCTCTCAACTTTTTCAAGAATTTTTGGGGTTTTGGGTGGTTCAATCTTTTTTAAGTAATCGGTAGAAACAAAGCCGGTTTTGCTCCCCCGCTTAACCATTACCCAGTAGTTATCCGACGCAAGCGCAATAATTGTATCGCCTTGCTTATAGCTGGATATTATCTCCGAAACAGGCGATGGTGCGCTACGAATAAACAGGCTCTTGGTATCTACAACATACCTCTCTCGACTTTGATAGTGTCCAGGCTCAACACACGATGCTGTAATGTACAGAAATACTGCGACTAGAAGAATTCGAATAACAATACGAATCATTTACCATTTAATCTGAATCCGAGGCAAAGGTATATATTAGAATGGAATAATGTTTTTTTGGTATGGAAAAATTTTAAACAGCCATTGAGGGTCTAGAAAAAATAAACCCCTCAAGGGTTTTAAGCCCATGAGGGGGTAAGTCGGGTATGCTTTTTAATTCTCCCTTAAAACAAACTCATCGTATTCCAACTCAAATCGCAACTTGTGGCGCGATTCCTCCTGTGCAAGCGAAAGGAAAAGGTTTTTGTACTCATTATCCTTAACCCTTTCGGATAGTGTTAGGTATAGTCGAAAGGCTGCTTTCTCTCGTTTCATTGCAAGAACCAATGCCTGCTCGTAGTTTAGTTCGCCACGATGCTCGTCGCGCACAATGTAGTCGGCAATTTTAAGGTCTTGAACCTTCTCATTTCTGAGGGCGTTAATACCTTCTACTTTTATCTTCAGGAGCTTTGCTTTATGTCCCATTTCCTCCTGAGCAAATTGCTCAAAAGTGGTTTTCATGTCAGTATTTCTAGCACTTGCGGCCAGTTTGTTGTAGAAGTTCACAGCATCCTGTTCCCGTTCGATTGCAAAATCGAGTATATCGTCGATATTTCTAAACTCGTTCATATTGGTTGATTTTAGAATGTTCTAGTTTAGTTTCAAATTCCCTGTCGAATTGCATCATTATGTGGTTGCAGCCACTTACAAACTGCATATAGCCAGCATCGGAATGAGTTTCAACAAAAGTATACTTGCTGTTGTGGTTGGTTTGTGGAAGCAACGATAGCGTTTCTGTTTGAACATCGTAAACATCCTTTCCGCTGTTGATGTTGAAATGCTTTAGTAAAGCGAGCAGTTGGTCTACAGTTGTTTGCTCAACCTTTGGTTTTAATCCCTCGCTGAACGTTTGAACCATATGGTTGCTGTTTGTGAACGAGCCACCAGTCTCGAACCAGAAACTTGCAGGTAATACAAGATTAGCCATTTCGGCAGTTTCGCTCATAAAACTATCCTGAACAACTATAAATTCTGATTTTTTCAAATTCTCCTTAATGTTGTGCTTATGGATTGCAGTTCCAACAGGGTCTTCGCCGAATATAAAGATGTTTTTGAATTCACCATTGTTGAATGATTGCTCCAGATTCAACGTATTTGTAGGGATTTCATCAACCTTCCACTTGGTTTTGAGTTGCGATACTAGTTCTGGATTTGTTATGTTTTGTACCCCAATTCCAGTTTCGGGTCTAACGCCCATATCAATTAATCCGTGGGAGTTATTCTTTTGTTTAAGAGCAATTAATCCGCCATTTGTTTTCCCTAACTTACCCGTAATAAGCATTAGGTTGATGATTTCCTGCGCAGTAGTATTGGAAACCTCGTTTTCGGCAAATACCAGCAATGCGCCAAAATCGTTGTTGAACTCATTGGCAAACCGCTCAACCTCGGTGTGGCTAACGCCTGCAGTTTTGCATAATTCAGAGAAATCGGCTAGTAACAATTCAGAGTCATACTTGCCAAAGTTATTGCAGTGGTCGCCAATAAAAATCATATTTTGCTTGTCGTGAGCAAGTAGGTAATGGTTTACAGCCTTTACAAAGTGATAGTACGACTGGATTTGTATAAACTCATTTGCCCTATCGGCAAGGTTGCTCTCTTTTGTCGATATTACCGTAATTGGCTTTTTTGCAGTATTGAGCATATACCCCAATACGGGATTATTCCTGTTTATTTGGCTAGCAAATAGGTATATGTGATTTGTGTTTTTGATTGAATCGAAGTTGAAGTTCGCCACAGAGTCAATTGCAAAAGCGCTATCGCCATTCATATAGTGGAAACTACCAATATTGTTGGTTTTAGCAGCGGCACGCGCAAACTTCTGAACAAGGTATTGCTCCTCGTTGGTTAGCGATGCTCCTGCAAAGAATGCGTTTTGCTCAGGTTTTACCTTTTTAATTTGGTCTACAATCAGTTTGTATGCCTCATTGAAGCTGATTTCTACAAATTTATCGTTGACCTTTTTCAAAGGTTTGGTAAGTCTGTTTGTACTGTTGAACTTTCGATAGCCAAACTTGCCATACATACATAGGTTACCATCGGTATTAACC
>JAEXVC010000130.1 GCA_023406715.1 Bacteroidota bacterium
GTATAATCCAGCACTTCCGTGAACTAACTTTTCCTTCTTATAGGTTGTTAAAAGGACTGAAACAAGTGCCAGTATAATTCCTGTAATTTTTACTGTATTCAGAGAATCGTTTTTATCAATCCAAACCGAAAAAAGAATTGGGAGAATTACAGACATCTTTGCGGCAACCGATGTAACAGCAACCCCTGCTCGCTGCGTGCTTAATCCTATTAGCCTGAACACCGAGATGAACATCGCACCCAGTATCAGCATGAAAATTACAGTACCAATATTTAGATTTAGCAAGGGTTTTACATCACCATTGGCCAAAAAAAAACCTGCTAAGCAGGCGGTGATATAATTGACAAGAATTGCACTAAATGTATTTACCTTTAAGCGTTCTGCAAATTTAAATGTTACCAGAACAGCAGCTGACGAAAGAATACAAAGCAGTAGGTAAATCATCTCATTAGGTTTGTGCAAAATTATTGGAATTTTAAGAACCACCAAAATTTTGAAATCACCTTTTTCGAAATATGGTTAACAAATTATTAACAGGCACCTAAAAACAACACACTAACACTTAAACATTCAGCATATTAATCACGGATTCAACACTACCGTCATTAATATCAACAACAATTGGGTTATTAATATTCCACTTCTGAACTACACTTTCTACATTTACTTTCCGAACAGTTACAATTAAAGGATTTTTACCTCTTTCAATAACTGTCGAAAAAGCGTTGGCCCAAACTTCACCTTCCAACTCCATTCGTCCAATTTCATCAACAATGATAACTTGGCCTTGCGCTGCATTCAGCAGTTTATTCACACCTTCATGGACTGCATCAGCATTAAACTCGAACGATTTTTGCGGAGTTCCGCACTCGGCAATTCGGGTCGAGAGTTGCATTCTCTTCTTCTCAGGCAAAAGAACCAATTCGTAACCTGTACGCAAGTCCATTTCACCCTGCCCTAGTGCATAAAAACCTGTAAAATCAATCTTCTTCTCATTTAAAGTACTTACAAGATTCTGCACAAAGGTTGTTTTTCCTTCGCCCCTTTCGCCAACTATCAATATCAAAGGATACTCTGTTTTTGAGTGATTAACAGGTGTAAGTGTATCGTTCACTAAATTTCGAATTTGACTTACAGGATTTCCTCCTCTCAACTCAAACCCTTTAATCCGGCCCATATACTCGGGCAACGAGTTAAATGCAAGCGACGTTGCCATATAGGCAGGTTGAAAAAAACCTCCAGCAAAGAAACCCTTGATACTTGGTTTACCCAGTTCTGTCCCAATTGCAGCAAACGAAACTACAACCAAAAATGCTCGCATCATTATCCTTGCACCATTCTCAACCCAAGTTAAATCAGACAAAGAGCCTACGCTGATAATAGGAACTACAAACGAAAATAGAATAATTGGAATTGTAAGCCCAAACTTCTTGAACGGATATCGTGCACGTGGGTAAAATACCATGGTTAAAGCAATGTACATCGAGGCAATAATCAACGATGCGTAGGTTGGCATCTTGGAGGCAAAAGTCAGGAATAGAACCAGAAATACAAGGTGTATCAAAAAGTAAAAAACTGGTAGAATTGACTTATCTGGATTAGGAGACAATCTAACACTATTCAAATCACCTATACTCCAATCGGTTCGTTTAATTTTATGTCCAATGGAATAGCCAAAAGCCACAGCCAAAAATCCAAAAAGTAAATATAACCCTCCAACTCCTAAAACTGGCCAATAATTGGGAGTTGGGTTAACATTATCGACACTTAACTTAAAAACAGATAGATACAAATCGTAAATGCTGGAGCCATACATCATAAACAATCGGGTGATTTTGAATACTGGTACTGTAAGCACAGCCAAACCGCCACCGAGCATCAAGCCCCACAAATTTGCGCCAAGGAGCAGAACACCAACCTCCATAAAAACTCCTTCGAGCATTATTCCTATCATTGGTGTTATAATAACAGCACTTGGTGAAACAGATTTAAGCATTGCACAGACCAACGCTGCCCGCCAATACAAACCACGCTGAGGTTCTTTTATCGATATTGCCGTCATAATCATCACTCCAGCAAACGAGAGCATTGTACCTGCAATTAAAGGTAACATCAGATTATGCAAAACACTACCGAGTACTATTTCCAAAGAACCCCAGAAAGTACCTGCAACAACGGCTTTTTGCCAAATTGGAGAGAGCGTTTTATTCAAATTACTTGTCATTAACCACAGGTGTACTTTTGGTATTCACAATTATCAAGTAATCGATAGCCAGAATGAAAAGAAGGAAAAACTCAATATCCTGCAAACCAATGATATTCATAACAATAGTAACAAGCATTATAATTAGAGTAATCTTACGGTATTTGTCCACATTACTCAAATTTGTTTTATTCCTTAAATAAAATCGCACTCTATGGTAAACAAAAGGAATAAACGCAAGGTAAAAAAACACTAAACCAACCTTGTAGTTAATCAACCTTATTAACCCTGCAACAATCAATAGTCCTACTGTAAAGAGAATTAATTTACGTTCCGAGAATTTTTTTTCAGCCATCACATTAAACTAAACTTGCATAAACAATCAAAAAACGGTACTAAAATTGTTAGCAATGATATAAAAAAAAAGCTTGCCATAAATAGCTATATTTGATGTTTAATTGTTAATAGACAGATAAAATCGTTGTATGATGAAGAAATTTACCGCACTCTACCTATCGATAATTATTTCGTTATCAGCATATTCACAGCAATTAATATCCAACAAAGAGATAACCTCTAACGAACTTTTATACCACGTAAGTATTTTAGCTTCCGATACTCTTCAGGGACGATATCCTGGCACAACATACGATAAAATTGCAGCAAAATACATAAAAGACCAACTGAACTCCTATGGCCTAAGTATGCTGGGAAATAAAGGGTACCAATTCTTTACAATTGAAAAACCATCGGAAAAACGTTTTGAGAATACACATTTGATGATTGATGGCAAAAGGCTTACTTACGGTATAGACTATACCACTTTACCATCCAGAGGGAGCGACTCGTTATGCGCTAATGCCGTTTTTGTTGGATATGGCAACAGAAGTGAGTACAGCAATGTAGATGTAAAACGCAAATGGGCTGTATTCTTCAAAAACGAGGATACCTCGAAAAACGAGAATGAAATGGAACTTTTCGATTTTCGAAAAATTGAAATTGCCAAGGAACAGAGTGCTGCTGGAATTATTATCCTAAACAATGATGATAAAAACAATGCCATTTCGTTAGATAACAATGCGAAGGATTACGGGATGCCAATTTTCATTCTTAATGTAAAATCCACCGAAAATCTTTTACAAAGTTTTGGCGATATACAATCTATTAAGCAACACATCAAATCTGGCAACCAAAATATTTACCACAAACTACCAGTAACCATTTGTGGGAAAGTAGGAAAATCGTTCGAAGAAATTAATACTCAGAATGTAGTTGCAATCCTTCGTGGCTCCGACCCAAATCTGAACAATGAATACATTGTTATTGGGGGGCATTACGACCATCTGGGGCTTGGTGGAAAGAATGCGAACAGCAGAATGCCCGATACTGTTGCTGTTCATAATGGTGCCGACGATAACGCCTCGGGCGTTTCTGCAATACTTGAAATTGCTCAAAAATTTGCCTCTGAAAGAAAAAACCTTAAACGTAGCGTTGTTTTTATTGCATTTGGTGCCGAAGAAATGGGGCTTGTTGGCTCGCAACGCTTTGTGGAGTCCGATATTATTCCCGTTTCAAATATCAAGGCGATGATTAACCTCGATATGGTTGGGCGTTTGGTGGACGATAAGTTGGAAATAAGTGGTACAAAAACCTCGGTTCAAGCGGAATTGATTCTTAATGAGCTCAACGCCGATAGTACATTTAAGTTGGGACTTACGCCAAGCGGATTTGGCCCATCGGACCACGCATCGTTCTACGCCAAGAATATTCCTGTGTTTTTTATCACCACAGGAATTCATTTAGATTACCATACACCTTTTGATGATATTGATAAAATCAACGCCGAGGGTATGCAAAAAGTATCCGATTATACCTACCGATTGGCCCAAAACCTTGCCAATATGGATAGTTCTCTAACTTTCACTAAGTCTGGAAGCAGGATGATGCCATCGCGCAATAGTGGAAAGTTAAAGGTAACCCTGGGTATCATTCCCGATGTTAGCGGCTCATCAACCAACGGGTTAAAAGCCATTGGAGTTACTGATGATAAGCCTGCGGCTAAGGCAGGAATGAAAAATGGAGATGTTATTGTGTCGATAAACGGTAAATCTGTAACCAACATTAACGACTATATGGAAAGGTTATCGGAATTAAAACCCGATACAACCGCCACAGTTGTCGTTGTAAGGAATAATGAGAAAGTAACTCTAACCGTTAATCTTTAGTTAGTGATTAAGTGAATGAGTTATTAAGAAAACAAGTAATTAAGGTTATTACTATTATTATACTTTATATTCTTAACATCAAACTAAACATCTATGTTAAAGCGAGTTTTACTTTGGATTTTTGCTGTTGTAATTACCCTTTCTGCAGCTGTCTTTCAACGACTAACAGGCCCAACGCACCCCAAACGAGTAGAGTATAAAATTGAAGACTCAACCTATAAGGTTAAATTGCCACGTAGCGGAGAGAGTACAACAGATTGTATTGTTTCTCTGAGTTTACCCGATAGTGTTAATGCCACTTTAAATTTTAGGCGCTACCCAACCTATGATATATTTGCCCAAGTGCAATTTGTAAAATCCGATAACGGAAAATCTGAGGCACTTTTACCCCAAATGCCAGCAGCTGGAAAACTTGAATATTATATTGAAATAAATTCATCAACCCAGAGTATTCCTCTATTTAAGGAAGAACCTATAATAATTCGATTTAAAGACCCAGTACCCGCATGGGCATTAATTCCACATATCTTTATAATGTTTTTCGCAATGATGTTTTCAAATATTGCAGGATTAACAGCGGCATTCAACGTAAAATCTTTCAGAACCTACGGTTTAATTGCAATTGCCATGATGTTTGTTGGCGGGTTTATTCTTGGTCCTATTGTGCAACATTATGCTTTTGGCCAAGCATGGACTGGCTTCCCCTTAGGCCACGACCTAACCGATAACAAAACTCTCATTGCATTTGTAGCGTGGGTATTTGCTGTTGCAATGAACTGGAAAAAGGATAGACCTTGGACTACAGTAATAGCATCAATTGTAACTATTGTTATCTTCTCAATCCCTCATAGCTTAAGGGGCTCTGAACTTAACTATGAATCGGGCAAAGTGGTAACTGGGTTTATTATGAATTTAATACGATAGTAGATTCCTAAAAAATAAAAAGCTAACCATTTAGGTTAGCTTTTTATTTTTAAACACTAATTATTAGTGTTTGTGCTCAGCACATTTTTTTGTGCTATCTGCATTCTGTCCTTCGCAAGGTTTATTGCAACTATCTTTTTTCTCTGTACAAGCTGTGCTATCTTTCTTTTCGCAGCAAGCAGATGAATCTTTTTTCTCACAGCACTCAGTTGTAGCTTCTGCTTTAGTCTCTTTAGAACCACAAGAAGTTAAAGCAACAGCACCAACTAATACGATGCTCATCATTAAAACACTAATTTTCTTCATTTTTTTAAACGTTTTTGGGTTTATACTATCAACTACAAAGTAAATAAAATGTTTAGTTCTGTCAAAACTGATTTTTATCAAAACAGAAAAATGTTTTTCTACAAATCAATTTTTAAAACCAATCCAGCTCCCAGCCATCTGCCAGGTTGCTGAACATTGGCAATATCAACATATTTCGTATCGAAAATGTTCGATGCATCTACAAAAAGTTTTACCATTTTTCTCTCGTAGGTCAACCTAGCATCAAAAAGCCAAAACGAGGGATAATCAACCTTTACGTTTGCAACATTGGTATATTGTCCATTTCTATCCTGAAACCTTACGCCCCAATTAAAACTAAACTGATTAGTAATTTTATGGTTAAAGTTTACAGAAAGATTATGCCTTAAAAAATCCAACACATAGTAGGAATCCAAATCGCCACCAACTGTATCGGATGTAACATATGAATAGTTTATAGTAACACTTTTCACCAGTGGTGTTATTTCCTCCAAATTAATACGCGACGAAAAATCTGCTCCATAAGTATTCAAATCTGTATAGTTTACCGTACGCCATTTGGTATCGGTAGCACCTTTTACCCAGTCAATAATATCTTCGCCTTTACGGTAAAATGCTGCTATCTGAGCAGAAATTAATTTACTATTATACTTTGTTCCAAGTTCATAGGTTGTGGCAAACTCTGGATTTAGATTTGGATTGCCTATATTGGTTGCTCCCTCGTAGTACAAATCGGTATACGTTGGAGTTCGGAAAGTCCTATTTACAGATGAAAAGAACCGGAGATTTTGATTCAATAAATATGAAATATCACCTCCCCAAGTTAAAATATTATCGAACTTATTGTTAAATGAATACTGTATGCCTCCTGCAAAGATAAAGCTTCCAAAATAAACAGTTTCTGATAGAAAAATATTGGCCATATTTCGACTACCTCCTTTATAGTAGAATACGCTATCCTCACCCCATACCTCTATTGGTTTTACAAGTGAATCGCCGAGTTTGTTACTAAGAATCTCTTCTCTACGGAATTCTGCGCCAAAAACTGTTTTGCTATACTTGTTAACAAACTGGAAAGTAGGTTTAATGCCATAAACATCGGTTTTGTGGTAGTTATGACCAGTATACCACACGGCAGGATTATCCCTAAAAAGTTCAAATCTATCAAGGTGAGTTCTGTAGTAAGCATCAAATCCAATGTTAATCTGGTTTATCTCCTTTTGATATTTTAAACCGCCAAGTAACGATTTAGTAGCCTCGTACTGATTTGGATACTTGGCTGTGTAAAAACTATTGGAGCCAAACCCTTTATCCTGATAACCAGAAAATAATGAGATTTGGCCAACCCTAGACTTTAAAGTTGAATGCAGATAGATATTAGTACTTGTAAAATCGGTATTCTGAATATATCCATCCGATTTATCGTATGAGGTTGCAATGAATGTTCTGAACTGTTTTGTTCCAAAATTGCCGCTTAGGCTTGTTTTAAACAAACCATAATTGCCTGCAAAGGTAGATTGCTGAATACTGTTTTGATTTTCGGGCTCGGTGATAATGTTTATTGCTCCTGCAAATGCGCCCTGTCCGAACTCGCGAGCGCCTGGCCCTTGAAGAATTTCAATTCGTTGAATTGACTCAATACTGATTGGAATATTCATGCTGTGATGCCCTGTTTGCGGGTCACTTATGTTTACTCCGTTTAAAAGAACTAATGTTTGATCGAAAGTACCTCCACGGAAATTGATATCGGCCTGCACACCATGACCTCCGCGCTGCCTGATGTCAACCGATGCCACACGTTCCAGTATCTCCTGTAACGATGTGGCCTGCTGCGTCCCCAACTCATCGCGCGATACAACTCTTACTACCCTAGTAAGCTCCGAATAGGTGGACGCTTTGCGGTTAGCATTTATTACAACTTCGTTGATGTCCACATTTTTACTTATCGACACAGTATCATTCTGTCCGAATGTAGCCATTGGCATAGCCAAAAGATTGTAGGTTAGCGGCAAAACTCCAATCAACACTACCTTTTTAATACTATTAAAAATGCTGTAACTTTTGTTGGACCATTTTCGGAAATAGCCAAACTGCTCATTAATTAAATACCTTTTGTTCATTTTAAATGATTTAAGTTATTAAACAAATTTGCCAAAATATTGGCAGTCAAAATTACCCTATTTCAACCGATTCATTAAGATTTATTTTGATGCTGATAAACATAAACGAAAAAGGAGCATTCGCTCCTTTTAGTTGTTCGTTGATTGTTGATCGTTGTTAGTTATTAACCCCAGGACTCATTGTCACATATCACCTGTATCTCGTCACTCTAGTCTTTAATACCTCTAACCTTCTTTTCCCAGTTCCAAGCGGTTAATAAAGCATCTTCCAGAGTACTTTTAACTTTCCAACCCAATTCACTTTCAGCCAATGAAGTGTCAGCCCAAACCTTATCAGGGTCCCCTGCTCTACGTCCAACAATCTCGTAGTTTAACTTCACTCCCGAAACTTTCTCGAACGCCTTAACAATCTCCAGCACTGTTACGCCCTTTCCCGCACCAACATTGAAAACTTCGAAGTTACTTTTGTTAAAACCTTTAAAAAGTCTATCTAGTGCTAAAACATGCGCTTTGGCTAAATCCACCACGTGGAAATAATCACGAATGGCTGTTCCATCGATCGAGTTGTAATCATCACCAAATATCTGAAGTTTTGGGCGTATTCCAGCAGCAGTTTGTGTAATAAATGGTATTAAGTTATCTGGCTTGCCTAGAGGCAACTCACCTATCTCTGTGGAAGGGTGCGCCCCAATTGGATTAAAATACCGCAAAGCTATTGCCGAAATATTGGTGTTAGCCAAAACTGCATCCTTAATAATATCCTCGCCAATCTTTTTCGTATTACCATAGGGAGATAACGCAGGCTTAAGTGGTGTCAACTCGGTAACAGGTAAGATATCGGGTTGACCATAAACCATACATGAACTTGAAAACACAAAATGCTTACCACCAAACTCCCTTAACAATGACAATAAATTTATAATAGAGAGTATATTGTTTTTATAATAAGAGAGTGGTTTTTCAACGCTTTCGCCAACAGCCTTTAACGCTGCAAAATGGACAATCCCTTCAATATCATTATGCTTTTTGAACAGCTCCAGCATTTGAGTGTAATCTGAACAATCTGCCTCAACCAATGTTGGGCTATAACCAACTATGCGTTCAATACCATCAATTGATCTTGAATTAGAGTTGGAAAAATTATCTACAATAACAACTTTAAATCCCGAATTCATCAACTCCACAACCGTATGTGAACCAATATATCCAGCACCTCCTGTAACAAGAATTTTATGCATTATCGAGGGATTTTGTAACGGAAAATGGGAACTTCCTATCTATTAATTTAACAATAATATAAAAATATACGATGTTTAGAAGAAGCAATAAGCCCGATATTTCAGGAAAAGAAATTGCTAACCAAATAAACAGTATTAACGATATATTCAAAACTTGAGCATAAAACACTACTCTCCGATGACTATATCCAGCCTGAACCAAGCGTTGGTTTGCATGCTTTTTATGGGGCATTAGCAATGGCTCACCATTTCGCCAGCGCCGATAAAGTGTTAAAGTGGCATCAAACCAAAATAATGAAGTTAGTATCAACCATATAAAAATTGATGTCTCGCTACTTTTTTGTGAGTAAACTATAAATACTCCAATGGTGAATCCAATTAGCGTGCTACCAACATCTCCCATAAATATTTTAGCAGGTTGCCAGTTCCATATTAGAAAACCCAGAACTATAGCCGATAGCATAAATAAAGGAATGTTACAAAAAAACAACATAGCCACAATTCCAATAAAAAAAACTTCTGCACCCAAATACCCATCTATACCATCAAGAAAATTGAAAAGATTGGTAAACCAGATTATACCCAAAATTGCCATTAGGCTTAAAAAATAGGGTACTTCAATAACGCTAAATCCTAAACTAATATTATCAATCCCTTTAAAAATTATTAATACAGAAATTGAGGATACCAGTTGAATGGTAAACCTTACTTTAGGTGAAATAGATATTAAATCATCAACAAAGCCTATAAACGCAATAGGTAATCCACAAAGAAGGGCAAGAAACAACTCCAAACTAATATCTCCTCCAAAAAATAAAAAAATAACTCCCAAAAACCAAGTTATTGCAATAGCAATACCACCTCCACGAGGTGTGGGAACAGTGTGTGAACTACGTTCGTTGGGTAAGTCGATAATTGATTTTCGAATTGCAATTTTTCGTACAAGCCAAGTAAGTACAAAGGAAATAACTAATGCACTCAACAAAAATAGAATAAGGTTTATTGATGAATTAAACATAAATAAATATGTTTTCAAAGTGTTTCAACCTACCTATTTCTATACATCTCCGAGTAGTAGTTTTGGTAATCGCCGCTTGTAACATGGTTTAACCACTCTTCATTCTGAATATACCAATCAATGGTTAACTCTATTCCCTCTTCAAACTGGAGCGAAGGCTTCCATCCTAGTTCATTCATTATTTTAGTGGCATCAATAGCATACCTTAAATCATGACCAGCCCTATCTGTAATGTATGTAATTAATTTTTCAGAAGTACCCATTGTTCTCCCTAGCTTCTTATCCATCACTTTACAAATCACTTTTATTAAGTCAATGTTCTTCCATTCGTTAAATCCACCAATGTTGTATGTTTCACCAATTTTGCCATTGTGAAAGACTATATCGATTGCTTTGGCATGATCTATCACATAAAGCCAATCCCTAACATTTTCCCCCTTTCCATAAACAGGAAGAGGTTTATTGTTTCTAATATTATTTATAAAAAGGGGTATCAACTTCTCTGGAAATTGATTGGGACCATAATTGTTAGAACAATTTGTAATGACATAGGGCAGTTTAAAAGTATTGCCATAGGCTCTTACAAAGTGATCGCTACTTGCTTTTGATGCAGAATAGGGCGACTGTGGACTATAGGGTGTTGTTTCATAAAAGAAACCTTCATTTTCCAACGATCCATAAACTTCGTCAGTAGATACATGGTAGAACAATTTGCCATCCATATTACCCTTCCAACTTTCCTTTGCAGCCTGAAGCAATGCCAAGGTTCCCATTACATTGGTTTGTGCAAACGCAAAGGGATCTGTTATTGAGCGGTCCACATGGGATTCTGCGGCTAAGTGAATTACTCCTTCAATACTATTTTCTGAGAAAATTTTTAATAGTTGAGCATAATCACAAATATCAGCCTTTATAAACTTATAATTTGGAGCATTTTCAATATCATTCAAATTTTCTAAATTACCTGCATAGGTTAATTTATCAAGATTTAGAATTTTATAGTTGGGGTATTTTTTTACAAAAAGTCTCACAACGTGAGACCCTATAAAACCTGCACCACCAGTAATAAGTATGCTTTTCATTATTTTGTATTTGCTAATTTGATTAAATACTGTCCATATTGATTTTTCTCCATAGGTTTAGCAACTTCAAGCATCTTTTCTTTTGTTAGCCATCCTTTTTCAAAACCAATTTCTTCCAAGCAAGCCACCTTAAGTCCTTGTCTATGCTCAATAGTTTCTACAAAATTGCTTGCTTCAGTCAACGAATCGTGTGTGCCGGTATCAAGCCAAGCAAAACCCCGCCCCATCAGTTCAACGCTTAGCCTATCATTATTAAGGTACTCCTGATTTACAGTAGTAATTTCCAGTTCTCCTCTAGCAGATGGTTTAATTGTTTTGGCTATTTTAACCACATCATTTGTATAAAAGTATAATCCAACTACAGCATAGTTCGATTTTGGTTGCTTTGGTTTTTCCTCAATTGAAATTACCTTACCAGTTGAATCAAACTCGGCAACACCATATCGTTCGGGATCATTAACATAATAGCCAAAAACAGTGGCTTTTTTATTAACCTCAACATTACTCCTTGCTCTTTTTAAAAGTTCGGAAAAGCCTTGTCCATAAAAAATATTATCGCCCAAAACCATACAAACATCATCTGTGCCAATAAATTTCTCACCAATAATGAATGCTTGTGCCAGTCCTTCAGGTCTTGGTTGCTCTGCATAGGAAAAAAATACACCAAAATCAGAACCATCACCAAGTAACCTTCTAAAATGGGGTAAGTCCTCTGGTGTAGATATTATTAGGATATCCCTAATACCAGCTAACATTAGAACTGAAATGGGATAATATATCATTGGCTTGTCATAAATGGGAAGCATCTGCTTGGAAACTCCTTTTGTAATTGGATACAGACGAGTTCCTGCTCCTCCTGCAAGTACAATACCTTTCATAATTATTTATTTAAATAAAAAATTTTATACCATTCAATGAACCTATTTATGCCATACTGAATGGTTGTTTGAGGTTTATATCCTAAATTCTCAACTAAATCATCAACATCTGCCCAGGTTGCAGGAACATCACCAGCCTGCAACGGTAAAAAATTTTTAATGGCTTTTTTACCTAATGCACTCTCTATCGCTTCAATAAAATCTAATAGTTTCACAGGAGAACTATTCCCAATATTATAAATCTTGTATGGAGCAACTGATGTACCAGGGTTTGGTTTTTGTCCAGACCATTTATCATCCTTATTAGCAGGGTTATCTATAACACGTATTATTCCCTCTACAATATCATCAACATAAGTAAAATCGCGCTGCATATTACCATTGTTGAAAACATCAATAGGCTTACCCTCTGTTATAGCTTTTGCAAAGATAAAAAGAGCCATATCGGGTCGTCCCCATGGACCATATACTGTAAAGAATCGTAACCCTGTTGTTGGCATCCCATATAGGTAACTATAGGTATGAGCCATAAGCTCGTTACTCTTTTTACTAGCAGCATAAAGGCTAATAGGATGGTCAACATTATGAGATGTTGAAAAAGGCATATTCTCATTCAGCCCATATACACTAGAACTACTTGCATAAACCAAATGTCTAACATCATTATGCCTACATCCCTCTAAAATATTGAGAAATCCATTAATATTACTGTCTATATAAGTAAATGGATTTTGGATACTATACCTAACACCGGCTTGGGCTGCAAGATTGCATACCTTATCGAATTTTTGTTCGGTAAAAAGTTTTAGAATGGAATCTCTGTCCTCAAGCTTTAGTTGAATAAATTTGTAGTTCTTAAACTTTGTGCTCTGAGCAAACTTCCCGTAGGTGATCTCATTCTTTTCTATCCCGGTAATATGAAGTCGTGAGTATTTTAGGTTAATATCGTAGTAATCATTTATGCTATCCAATCCAATGACCTCATCGCCCCGCTCAATCAACCTTTGAGCAAGATGAAATCCAATAAAGCCCGCTGTTCCTGTTACTAAGATTTTTGCCATAGTTAATTAGGATACAATTGTCACAGATTTATAAAGTTACAAAGGTTTAATACGATTTACCAATTGCCTTAACTTTAAATCCAATTTCCATTAATTTTTTATGATCAAGAATATTCCTACCATCAAAAATAAATGCAGGCTTCATCATTCCGTCATAAATCCTTTTCCAATCGTATTTCTTAAACTCATCCCACTCGGTAATTACAGCAATAGCATGAGCTCCTTTACAAGCCTCATAAGGATCATTTACAACTTTTAGCAGCTTGCGATTTTCATCTTTCGATCTTGTTTCAAGATAATCCAAATCCTCATACATCGCCTTTTCTGGCACTTTAGGATCATAAACCCATACGTTAGCCATGTCGTTCAAAAGGTGGTCTGAAACATAAATGGCCGCACTCTCACGTGTATCGTTGGTATCCTTCTTAAATGCCCATCCAAGCATTGCAATTTTCTTTCCCGATACCGTGTTGAAAAGTGTTTGAATAATATTCATAGCAAACCGCCTCTTCTGGTAGTCGTTAAGAATGATAACCTGCTCCCAGTAAGCGGCTGCTTCAGGCAAACCAAAGTATTCACACAGATATACTAAGTTGAGTATATCCTTTTGGAAACAAGAACCTCCAAAACCAACGGATGATTTCAAGAATTTCGAACCAATTCTACTATCAGAACCTATTGCATAGGCTACTTCATCCACATCAGCCCCAGTTACTTCACATAGGGCAGATATGCTATTTATTGAGGATATTCTTTGAGCAAGAAACGCATTTGCAGTCAGTTTTGATAACTCTGAGGACCATAATCGAGTTTGTATGATACGTTCGCGAGGTACCCAGCTGGCATAAACTGAAGTTAATGCCTCAATAGCAGTGAGTCCTTCATTCGTTTGATCTCCACCAATTAGAACTCTATCGGGCTGCATTAAATCCTGAATAGCTGTTCCTTCTGCAAGAAACTCGGGATTCGATAATACCTGAAACTTTATGCCATTACCTGTCTCTGAAAGGATTGTTTTTACCGCTTGAGCAGTTCTAACTGGTAATGTTGATTTTTCAACAACAATTTTATCGGTAGTTGAAAGTTGAGCTATTTGCCTAGCACACAATTCTACAAAACGCAAATCAGCAGCACGGCCCTTACCTACACCAAATGTTTTAGTAGGAGTATTAACGCTAATAAATATCATGTCAGCTTCTTTAATACCAGTTTCAATGTCAGTATTAAAGAATAGATTTTTACCTCTAGCCTGCTTAACAACCTCAAGCAATCCAGGTTCATAGACTGGTAAATCATCGGTATTCCAAGCCGCAATTCTTTCAGGATTTATATCAACAACATTAACCTTGATATTAGGATTTTTAAGGGCTATTACAGCCATTGTAGGGCCACCCACATAGCCAGCACCAATACAGCAGATATTTTTTACTTGCATCATAAAATTCAATTAATAATGACTTATAAACTCCAATAAGTTAATTCACTAATTTTTGACCTATAAACTCCTTTAACATCTACAAAAACACAACGCTCAGCAGCATACTGCTTAAACCATGATTCTTGTAAGTTAAGGTATTGAACATGACTTACGGCAACTATTATTGCATCGTACTTTCCTGTTTGTTCTTTAACCATTTCAAAGCCATACTCCTCTCTAACCTCATGGGCATCCGCAAAAGCATCCACAACATCAATTTTATCAATTCCAAACGATTTAAGTTCATTATATATATCTACAACCTTGGAATTTCTTATATCGCTAACATTCTCTTTAAACGTTACGCCCATAATTAAAACACGTGCCTCTTTTGGATTCTTATCCGCTGCAATTATCTTTTTTACAGTTTGCTTAGCCACATAACCACCCATGGAATCATTAATAAAGCGACCTGCACTAATAATTTGAGGGTGATATCCCAACTCTTTAGCCTTATATACAAGATAGTAAGGATCAACCCCAATACAATGCCCACCTACTAAACCTGGAAAAAATTTCAGAAAATTCCATTTCGTACCCGCAGCCTCCAATACCTCAAAAGTGTTTATTCCCATACGGTTAAAAATTATTGAGAGTTCATTCATGAACGCTATATTAATATCGCGTTGAGTATTCTCAATAATTTTGGCAGCCTCAGCAACCTTTATTGAACTAGCACGATGTACTCCCGCCTTAATAATTAATTCATAAGTTTTAGCAATCTCCTCAGATGACTCAGCATCGCATCCAGATGTAACTTTCTTAATAGTTATCAATGTATGCTCCTTGTCTCCAGGGTTAATTCGCTCCGGAGAAAAACCGACCTTGAAGTCTTTTATATGTTTTAAACCTGACAATTCTTCTAATAAGGGTACACAATCTTCCTCTGTACATCCAGGATATACAGTTGATTCATAAACCACATAATCACCTTTTTTTAAAACTTGTCCCACAGTTCGAGTAGCTGCAAGTAAAGGCTTTAAATCGGGTAAATTGTGTTCATCTATTGGAGTTGGAACAGCAACAACATAGAATTTTGCCTTTCTAATATCATCTAAATTTGATGTGTACTCAATATCACAATCTACAAACGCATCGGAATTGAGTTCACGGCTTGGGTCAACACCCTTTTTCATTAGTTCAACCCTATCGGGCTTAATATCGAAACCTATTACGGATAATTTTCTGGCGAACTCAAGAGCTATAGGAAGTCCTACGTATCCAAGCCCAATTACGGCCAACTTTTCTTTTTTTGCGATCAGTTCCTGATACATACTTTAGAAATTTATAAGATGTTTTTACAAAAAGGATGATAATCACCAACCAATCCTAGTGGTGTACTATTTCTTATGCTATAAACTGTTTGTATCGATTTTTTAGCATCGGATAATCCAAATCCATTACCGGCAAGAATTCCTTTGTAGCTATTGGTATGTAAATCGGTAAAACCTTCACTAAACTCCAACTCTTGATTTTCAATTGTAATAGACCGGAATGTACGTTGTCCTTTATCCTTAATATTCTGAGGTACATCGTTATAATCAACACTAAGAAACCAACGTACCCTTGCCCTTTGAAGTTCCAAATATCCTGCGGCCTTATCGGGGTTTGATAAATGAACCTTATTATCCTTAACATCACCAAAAATCCAGGTAAGCATATCGAAAAAATGAACTCCAATATTTGTAGCAACACCACCTGACTTTTGAATATCACCCTTCCACGATATAAAATACCAGCGTCCACGGCTAGTAATATAGGTTAAATCTATATCGTAAATTTTATCCTTTGGTCCTTGATCTATTCTATTTTTAAGTTCTATAATGGCAGGGTGTAATCGTAACTGAAGAATTGTATTTACCTTACGACCAGTTTCTTGCTCAATCTCCTGCAGGGCTTCAATATTCCATGGATTTAAAACAATTGGCTTTTCACATATTGCTTCAGCACCTTGCCTTAATGCAAACCGAATGTGAGAATCGTGAAGATAATTTGGGGTGCAAATACTTACGTAATCAATTTTTGTTCCTTGTCGCTTTAACTTGTCAATATGCCTATCAAAACGCTCATACTCGACAAAAAAATCAGCTTGAGGAAAATAGCTATCCATAATGCCAACACAATCGTGCTTATCCAAAGCTGCTAGCAAGTTGTTGTTTGTTTCCTTAATAGCTTTTAAGTGACGTGGCGCAATAAAACCAGCAGCCCCAATTAATGCAAAATTTTTCATAACTAATCTATACGAGTAACATTATCATTCTCAAATCTATAC
>JAEXVC010000197.1 GCA_023406715.1 Bacteroidota bacterium
AACGCAGCTGGTAGCGAGGAACTTGCATCGAGCAGCGAGGAGATGAGTAGTCAGGCAGAGCAACTTACCGAGGCTGTTGCTTACTTCAAACTTGATATTAAGAATAGTAATTTATTCAGAAACAGAAAGCAAAAAGGCGGTAATGGAGAGAGTAGGTCTGTGCATCTTGTTAATGCTAAAAAGGAGTTTGCTCATAGCGATAATGGCAATGGCCATGGTGTTAATATCGATATGGTTCAGGACTCAGAATTAGCAAAAACAAAGTCAACCAGAGGAAAAGTGTCTTTAGTTACTGAGGATAACGATTACATCGATTTTTAGCAGAACATCCTCTAATATATAATATATGGAGGTTGCCGAAAATCCATTAAAAGAGTAGGTAAAACTAAAAAGTAACGGTTATGTATAGGATTGAGAAAAAAACATCTGGGTACTTACTTACTTTTTCAGGTAAAATTAACGCCAATGAGATGAAGCAATGGTACGATGAATCGAGGTTGAAACTGGAAAGTGAAACAACCCATTCATTCGGAGTAATAATAGATATGAAAAATCTATTACCTATCGATGCCGAAACATCCGCCATAATGAAAAGTGGTCAGAAACTTTATAAGGAAAAGGGGATGTTGAGGTCGGCTGTAATACTAAGTTCTCCCGAACTTTGCGGTCAGTTTAAAGCAATAGCATCAATGTCGGGAATTTTGGCAACTGAACGTTATATTGATGCATCAAACGAAGCTAACCCAATCGACAAGGCCATAAAATGGGTTAAGGATGGGGTAGATTTGATAAAATAGCGGCTAATCAATGCGGGTTGGTGGTTCGTGAAAAATCGCAAACCCGCTTATGTAATGTAACAAAAAAGTAAAGGTGGTTAACCTATAAAACATTACAGCTATGCGAGTGCTAATACTAGACGACGATATCGATTACTCATCATCGATGAGAGAAATGATTGAGGGCGAAGGACATTCGGTAACGGTTACTAATAGCGCAATGGATGCGCTTAACTTGGAAAACTCATCGCCATTCGATTTGTTGATTACCGATATAATAATGCCCGAAATGGATGGCTTGGAGGTTATTCAGTACGTCAAGAATACACACCCCGAAACCAAAATAATAGCTATTTCGGGTGGTGGGTATTTCAGAGCCGACGACCTATTATTAATGGCCAAAGAATTTGGAGCCAATATGGTACTTACCAAACCGTTTAATTATGCTATGCTAAAAATGCAGTTGAATTCACTCGCCACTGTTTAGTTTTCAGTTGATTTAAAGTTGATAATGAGACGGGAAATAAGTATATTAATCAGTTCGAAATATGCTTAAACCGATAGACGATATGAAGAGAGTTCTCGACCTTTTTACCCGTTGTAACCCTAGGTGCAAGGTTCTAAGTATTTGGAGCATCCTGTTCGCGTTAATTCTTGCAAGTGTAACTTTATTCTATAGATCCGAGAAGGAAAAAGCTTTTTTGCATCTTAAAAACGATGTTAAAGATATCTCCGAAATTAAAATCAGGCAATTTGTTGATTGGCACAACGATAGGCTGGCCGATTTGCGAATGTTTTCCGAAAGCCCATTCCTTACCAGTGCTATTTCGAGTTGGGTTGACAAGCAATTAGACGATAGGTTGAAACGTAATATTGAAAAGCGGCTCGACTTAATTAATATCAACAAGAGTTACACCAACATAATAATAACGAGCCTGGAAGGTAAGATACTTATAAACCTTGGCGAACGCATTGATAGTCTTGACGTTTCAACTTTACATTTTGTGAAAAAAATCGCTAAAGGGAATAATTTTTTCTTCACCGATTTTTACCCTTGTCATACCCATAAAACTCTCCACATTGACTATTTGGCACCCATTAAAAACAAATCAAACCAAATAACTTCAGTAATTATTTTTAGGGTTAATCCTTATCAGAGTATTTACCCAATTCTGGAGGAGTGGCATACTCAAATTGAAACAGCCCAAAATTTTGTATTTAGGGCAGATGCCGATACTGTAATATTTCTCAATAGTATATGGGAGAAGCCTTTACCGAGTTTTAATGTTGGGGAACAGGATGGTTTTTACTATATAAAAAATGGGAATTTTGGATTTAGTAAAGCACTAAATAGTCGAAATAAAGAACTGTTTGTGTTTGCTTCTCCAATCACTGGAACTTCATGGTTCTTTGTGAAAGTGATCGACTATAAAGAGGTTTATAAGTATTTAAGTGTGAACTTAATAACTATGATTCTTTTTGCGATACTCCTTATAACGTTCCTTTCCTTTGCAATGCTCGCCTACTATTACTACTTGAGAAAATCCGATTATGTGAGGAAGTTGGTTGGAGAACGAAAAGTTAGCAACTATTACAAGGAGTTTCAAACAATACTTTACAGCATTGCCGATGGGGTTATTACGACCGATGTGAATGGTTGTGTTACTAAAATGAACTTTGTGGCCGAAAAATTAATGGGCGTAAAGGAGGATGACGCTTTTAGTTTGCCCATTTACGAGATTGTTGATAATCAAGACTGTATTGAAAATTTAGTTCGAGATGTTATAAGTAAACAGCAAGCGCTAAGCGTTGAATGCGATGTTTCAAGGGATAACACAGAATCAGGTGTAGTTCATATATCAATTAATGCATCGCCAATTTTTGACGAACACGATGAAATACAAGGGACAGTGTTGATTGTGCACGACAAAACCATTGAAAACACTGCATCAAAGAGGATTTCTGAGAGCGAGGCACGTTACCGAATGCTTTTCAATAATATGACCCAAGGTTTTGCTCTGCATAGCATTATACTCGACGATAGCGGTAAACCTTCGGATTATAAATTTATTGATATTAACAAAGCTTTTGAAGAACTTACTGGCTTGGAACGAGATAAAGTTATTGACCATACAGTGCTAGAGTTAATGCCAAGTACCGAAAAATACTGGATAGAATCTTATGGAGAAGTAGCGTTAAATGGAAGTTCTATTCGTTTCGAGAATTATTCTGCCGAACTCGACCGTTACTACGATGTTTGGGCTTTTTGTCCTCAAATAGGCCAATTTGCCGTGATATTCTCCGATATTACTGAGCGCAGAAAAGCAGAGGAGGGGGTGCGGCAGAAGAATGAGTTTATCCAAACCGTACTCGATAATTTACCCATAGGCGTTTCGCTAAACAAGATTAACGAGGGCGATGCCACATATATGAACAAGAAGTTTGAGGAGATTTATGGCTGGAGCAAGGACGATTTATCTAGCATAAGTACCTTTTTCGAAAAAGTTTACCCAGACAAGGAATACCGGGATAGGTTGATTGAGCAAATAGTTGCCGATATCAATTCGGGCAATCCTGAACGAATGAAATGGAGCAACATTGTTGTTACCCAGAAGGATGGAAAACAAAGAATGGTAAATGCAGTAAATATTCCTTTGACGGCTCAGAATACCATGGTTTCAACGGTCATGGATATTACCGAAATCAAGTTGGCCGAGGAGGCTGCTCGTGAGGGCGAGGAGCTTTTCCGTAGTATGTTTTACGATAGTTTTTCGGTAATGCTCATAATCGACCCAATTACAAGGCTTTTGGTGGATGTTAACCAATCGGCAGAGAGGTTTTATGGTTGGAGTAAAGAAGAGATGCTAAAGATGAGGATTGACGAAATTAATACCCTGTCAATCAATAAGCTTGAATTAGAGATAAATAATGTATTGAATCAACGACGGGCAATATTTAATTTTCAACATAGAATAAATGGTGGCGAAAAAAGAGATGTTGAAGTGGTGTGTAGTAGAATTACCATTAAAGGGAAGCATCTTCTTCATTCAATTGTGTACGATATTACTGAACAGAAAAGAGCTGAAGAGCAAGTCGTAAAACTTAAAAAGGGTATTGAGCAAAGTCCTGCAATAGTTATAATTGCTGATATAAAGGGGAGTATTGAGTATGTTAATCCAAAATTTGTTGAGGTTACAGGCTATTCCGTTGATGAGGTTCTGGGACAAAATCCTAGAATCCTAAAATCAGGTTATCATCCTGATGAGGTTTACAAAGCAATGTGGAACACATTACTGGCCGGAAATGATTGGAAGGGAGAGTTGCTCAATAAGAAGAAAAATGGAGATTTGTACTGGGAGTCTACAAGTATATCGCCAATCAGAGACGAGAATGGAAAAATTAAATACTTCATTGCTGTTAAAGAAGATATAACCGAACGAAAACAAATTGAGTTTGAGCTGTACGAAAGAGATTTAAAACTTAAGGAGCAGAACGAGGAATACCAAGCAATTAATGAGGAACTTACCGAAAGTAACGAAAGAATCAGGGCAATAAACAAGGAACTTATATTTGCACGTGAGATTGCGGAGGAGAACGATAGGCTAAAGTCGGCTTTTTTGGCAAATATGAGCCACGAGTTACGTACTCCCATGAACGGAATTATTGGCTTTGCTGAGTTGCTTAAACGTCCGCAGATGACCGATGAAGATAGGATTAATTACACCAAAATTATTGAGCAAAGCGGACAGCGTTTGCTAGAACTAATTAACAACCTAATTGACATTTCGAAGATTGAGGCAGGGCAGGTTAAGGCAATTATAAACACTGTCGATGTCTCAACAGAACTCAATCATTTGTATAGTTTTTTTAGATTGGAGGCAGAAAATAAAGGCCTTTGTTTAATACTTAATGGAGGTAAGGAGTTGCCCGAGTTATCGTTGGCAACCGATAAGCAGAAGTTTATATCGGTAATTACAAACCTAATAAAGAATGCTATTAAGTTCACACCCAAGGGTACAATTGATTTTGGATTCGATATCGGGCAAGATGATGTTGAGTTTTGGGTTTCCGATACAGGAATGGGCATTCCTAAGAAATTCCAGAACAGAATATTTGAACGGTTTGTACAAGGCGATACATCTCTCTCTAGGCCATACGAAGGTGCTGGATTGGGATTAGCCATATCAAAATCGTATGTTGAACTTTTAGGTGGTAAAATATATTTCGAATCCGAGGAGGGATTGGGAACATCATTCTTCTTCACATTACCACTCTCTAAATCCAGAAAGTATAACAAAAAGGGATTTAACGACACGAAGGAGATAGAGATTACGAACAAAAACTTAACTGTTCTTATTGCTGAGGACGATAAGTATTCTATGGCTTACCTCCGAAGCCTTATGGAACCATACGTTAAGAAAATATACATGGCCGAAACAGGCCAAAAGGCACTGGATATAGCCCGAGCAAAACTTAATATCGACCTCATACTAATGGATGTTCGATTGCCCGACATAAATGGACTAGATGTTACTCGTACTATAAGAGAATTCAATCCAGATATCAAGATTATTGCCCAAAGCGCATTTGCTTTACCCGAGGATAAATTGGCAGCAAAAAAAGCAGGATGTAACGACTATGTTGTAAAGCCAATAATTCCGGGAGATTTATACCAGTCCATTATTAACTGCTTCGACGGGAATAAAGCAAGCCGTCCGCTTAACATAAAGAATTTGTAACTTTACCCAAATTTTAATTAGAACTCTTGATGCAAAAGCGTATTCAACCCTACGCTGTTTTCAGCGATGGTTGTGGAAATATTTTTGAGGACACTCAACTTTTTGCCGTTGGTCGTTCGGGCGAAAAGTTGTACCCGCTTTATTTGGATGAGATGATTCCTTTGCCCTATGGTAGTGATTTATTTGAACTGCCTGGTCGCAAAACACTAGGTTATAACCGTAAAGGCGAATTAATCACAAAGAAGGATGGTTTTGCCTGTGCGGCATTTATTGCTCCTGCCAATACTCAACTCTCCATTGCTGCTTGGAAGAATGAAGTTAACGCACCTGTTCTGCCGCTTTATGCCTACACAGCGGTTGGCTGGTACAAAGGACTGTTCTATGTTCCTGCAGTTAGGATTGATCCAGATACCCGTCAGGATTGCGAGCATTTTAATCAGAAGGTAATTATTAAGCGAGGCAAGGAGATACTAAAGAAATATCCAAAAAATCGATTAGTGAACCATTTGGTGGAGAATTGTGCTTTTGGCTATTTATGCCCCGCTGCACGGAATTTTGTAATGGATAGGTGGGAGGCCCCCGTGCCAACATCGCCAAGTTGTAATGCTCGTTGCGTTGGCTGCATATCCTTACAGGATAAAAAGGAATCGCCAATTTCCGAAACCCAGCATCGGTTGGATTTTGTCCCCACTGTTGATGAGATAGTTCAGTTCACAGTTCCTCACTTGGAAAATGCTCCAAACGCCATAATGAGTTTTGGTCAAGGGTGCGAGGGTGAGCCCCTAATGCAGTGGGAACTGTTGCGCGATGCAATAAAAGCCGTCCGTGCAAAAACAAGCAAAGGAATAATCAACCTAAACACTAATGGAAGCAAGCCTCAGGCTGTTGAAGAACTATTCAAGGCTGGGCTCGATAGTATTCGTGTAAGTATGAACTCTGCTCAGGAGAAATGGTACAATATGTACATTCGCCCTGTTAACTTTACCCAGGCCGATGCTTGGGAATCGTTACGGGTTGCAAGACGCTATAAACGCTGGGCTTCCATTAACTACTTTGTAATGCCCGGAGTTACCGATACGCAGGAGGAGTTAAATGCTTTAAAAGGTTTGATTTCCGACACAAAACTCAGCATGATTCAATGGCGTAACTTCAATATTGACCCCGATTGGTTATTCAACAGAATTGAGTATAAAGATTCTGGCGAACCAATAGGAGTTAAAAATGTTATGGATATCATTAAACGGGAGTTCCCTCACGTTTACTTTGGATATTTTAATCCGCATAAAGATGTTATCCTGAAGAATTTGGTTGATTGCTAATTTCAAATTAATTTATACCGATGGAAACCTATTTGTGCAAAAGTTGCAACATCAAATTTGAGGCAACTGGGATTAAAGAGGAGTGGATTGATGCGGCTTTTGGCCCTTGCAGCAAGATGTTGGCAAACTGCCCTGATTGTAATGCTATATGCGATGAGTATAGAGCGCCCAAGCAAAGTTCCGGGCAAAGTAGTTTTCATAACCATACGCCCGCCTGTGGGTCGTGTTGTGGAGGCTGTGGTTTGTAGTAAAACAAAAGGGTGGAATCTCCACCCTTTCTTCGTTTATTGTAGTTCCAAAATTACCATTGGTTTACATCGTAATCTGGAATTTTTTTCACATTCTTGGCTACATCCTGCCCTTTATCGTTTTTAGCAACGATGAATTCAACCATATCGCCCTCAATTAGTTCGTCAAAATCGCCATCAGCAACATCAATGTAATGGAAGAATAAGTTGTTAGGTGGATACTGAATAAATCCGTAACCACTATTAATTTTTAGTATTCTAGATTGCTTAACCTCTTCGGACGTAATTTCCATTGGTTCAGGTTTTGGTTGGCCAAAATCCTGAACGGTAAATAGATTTGATGTAAGTTTATCGTTGCTCTTTAATCCAGAGTTAATAAGGTCGTGCATTGCAATTGGATATGTTACCTCGCGCAATAACTCTTGTGATGTACGGGTTGTAACATCGCGGCCTTGGTCGTCGGTATAATCAAAATCCCACGATAGCACCATTACTTTTGTGCCCAAAGAGTTTACCTTGCGAATAAGCGGAACGTAGTCGCCATCGGATGTAATGAGTACAAGCACGTTGAAACGCTTGTAGAATGTTTGCTCAAACGCTTCCAAAGCCAACCAAACGTCTATACCTTTATCCTCTCTGCGGCCACCTCTTGGACGGATGGGTAAGTAGTGAGTTACAACTCCTTCGGACATTAGTATGTCGTCAAACACTCTATCGTTGTAAAGTTGATTGCCACGTTGGCTTGCTTCCTGAGCGCTAATACGTCCGCGGAAAAAATGTGCTTCAATTACTTGACAGTAATGTGGGTCAGTGTCCTCCTCTTTTGCAACTAAGTTTCGAATAAACTCGTGTAGTCCTGCAATATTTAAACGCTTTTTGCGTGGATGAAAGTAGTTGTAATAGTTACTAACGTGTAAAAAGTAGTTGCCATCGTAGAAAACTCCAACACGCAACAAATCCTTTTTGCTGTTCTTCATGGTTATATTTTGTTTTTAATATTATCTCAAAACCAGTTTGTAAATATTGTATTTCAACTTTTTGTATGTGTTGCAAATACTATTACATAGATGCTCTAACATATTTTAATATCAACATAAAAGCAACCTTTCCCTTTAACACAAGAATAAATATAAGGTTACAATAATCGAAATAAATTTTATGAAAAACTGTTCTTTATAGATGAACGAACTTAAAAAATCGAAGTTCGATTATCTTCAATAAAAAACGTTAAATAGTGCTTTGATGCATATCAATTGCAAACAAAAGTAAGAATTCTTTTGAGTCTGCTTTTGATTTTAAGTCTTTTTCTTACGCTCTAAATACTTATAGTTGTTGGTTTAAGAAATAGTTTATCCAACCTCCAACAGTACTATTATGAATGGGTAATTGTAGACTATTGATACCCTCTTTTATAACGCTTTCATCAATTTTATTTATTCTACTCTCCATTAGGAATTTTACATACTTTACCGGAAACTCAGGATGGCCTTGAATTCCTAACATTTTATCGCCAATTTGAATTATCCCAACAGGGCATTTTGGTGCATTCGCAATAATCTTGCTGTTTGGTGGAAGAATCTTTATTTGATCCTGACACGACATCAACAGATTTACTTTATAAGACGCAGGAATCATCCAGTCCTTACTATCAACAATTTCGAACTGATGTACGCCAACGCACCATCCTATTGCCGATTTGAGAACTTTACCGCCCATTGCCTCGCCAAGCATTTGATGCCCAAAGCAAACGCCAATGCAGTATTTATCAGCCTTTGCAATTGAACAGACAAAGTCTTTAAGTTTATTTATCCACTCAATATCATCGTAAACCGAGTACTTTGAGCCTGTAATAATCCAAGCTTCGTGCTTTGTGGCAGATTCTGGAAAAACACCATCACATACGAAGTAATTCACTAGTTCGTGGTTGGGAAGTAAACTCCCAAATAGTTCAGGATATCCTGCAAAACCTTCCTGAATGTGATCGCAAATGAGGAGTCCGATTTTCATAGGTTAACTATTATTTAGTTTTCTCAAAATCTAACTAAAGAGTAATGGATTGATGGAGTTTTGGCGTAGAGTATTGTTTCATTTTTCCATTACTCCATTGCTCCAACACTCCTTTTCTTTATAGTATCCCTGGAGATGTTGGATAAACACCCCGAGGTGTTGTTTCAATAGCCCTATCAATCTGTATCAAAAGAGCGTCTTTATCCTTCGACAAGGTTCCGCTAAGAATCAAGTTATTCGATACGTGATTGCTACGGTAAATTACATTATTCAGTTCAGTTAGACCGATGAATGTTCGCAATTCTTCAAATAGCTCGGCTATTGTTAATGGCACATACTCTCCCTGAAACTTACTCCTAAAATGATTTTCTCCGTAAGGCATACTCAACGTTAAAGTTGATAGAAACTTTGGGTTGAGTTGATTGATAATTTTTGCCGAGTTAATGGCATGTTGCTGACTGTAATTTTTTCCACCAAGTCCGTTAATTATCATTATTGATGTTTCAATTCCCGCTTGGTGAACTTTAAGAATGCCTTCAACGGTGGAGTTTGCCGTTTCTCCCTTATCAATCAGCTTCAAAAGTTCATCGTCGCCTGTTTCAATGCCAATGTAAAGAAGTTTTAGCCCAAGTTCCCTGAGAATTTTTAGTTCCTCATCGCTCTTGCTAAGAATATCTCTTGGCATTGCATAGGACGAAACCCGTTGAATCCTTCCAAAGTGCTTATTAATCTCCTCAAGTATTGGGATTAATTTATTGGCAGATAGCACAAAGGCATTGCCATCGGCAAGGAATACCTTTTTAGCATCGGAATATATCCTCGATAGCGCTTCAATCTCAGGTTTAAGTTCATCGAAGCTGCGAACTTTAAACTTCTTGGAGGCATACATCTCGCAAAAAGCGCATCTGTTCCACGAGCAACCCAATGTTGCTTGGATTATTGCTGAATATGCTTCGGCCGGTGGCCTAAAGAGTGGTTCGTCGTAATTGAAATACATTGTAAAAAGTAAAGTGTAAATATAGCCCTTTTAATACTTTGATAAATAGAAGGCACAATCAGAAAAACTAAAGTAACCCTTCAACGCTTAAGTATCGCTCTGCAGAATCATATGCAAATGTTAGTATTCGTTTGTTTGATTCAATTGTTGAAAGCAATTCTGTTATTGCAACCAAGTTTGCTGCTGTTGATATTCCTGCTAGGAATCCTTCTGTTTTGGCAAACTTCCTTACCATTTCGAAAGCATCTGTACCTTTAACCCTAATTACCTCATCAATAATGCTTTTGTTCAGGTTCGATGGAATAAACCCAGCACCAATCCCCTGTATTGGATGTGGCCCAGCCTTTCCTTCCGATATCATTGGCGAATCCAATGGTTCCACAGCAATAATTTTTATATCAGGGAATACTTCTTTTAGCTTACTTCCTGCTCCGGAGATATGCCCACCAGTTCCAACGCCAACAACTAAATAATCAATGCCATCGGGAAAGTCAGCAACAATTTCTTTTGCAGTGTTGATATAATGGGTGTTGGGGTTCGATTTATTTGCAAATTGCATTGGCATCCATGCATTTGGTATTGCTCGCAAAATTTCCTCGGCTTTAGCTATTGCGCCCTTCATACCTTCGGCTTTTGGTGTTAGAACCAACTCAGCGCCGTAGGCGCTAAGCAAGCGTCGACGTTCAATGGACATCGACTCTGGCATAGTAAGAATAAGCCTGTAACCCTTTATTGCCGATATCATTGCCAGGCCAATACCCGTATTGCCCGATGTGGGCTCCACAATCACGCTTCCGATTTTTAAGACTCCGCTTCGTTCAGCATCCTCTATCATTGCCAAGGCTGCTCTATCTTTTATGCTTCCTGAAGGATTTCTGCGTTCATCCTTAATCCAAACCTCGTTGTTTGGGAATAGTTTGTTGAGCCTAATTTGAGGTGTTCCTCCAACTGTTTGTAATAAACTTTGTGCTTTCATATTTTTGTTTGTTTTATGTTTCTTAATCAATGTTCAAGGTTATTATAGATTTTTCGCTACCGCTCGAAATGACAAGAAATAGTGTGATTTGTCATGCTGAGCGATAGCGAAGCATCTCTTCATCAACTAACCTTTGCTCAAAGTTTCACGTTCCCTAACAATAACCTTGCTTTCGTGGTAAACCAAGGAGTTTGGCTCAACGCTCTTGGTGAGCCATACGTTGCCGCCAATAATGCTATTATGCCCAATAGTAGTATTACCTCCCAGAATTGTACTTCCGGCATATATTACCACATCATCCTCAATAGTGGGGTGACGCTTTGTTTGAGACAGTTCCTTGCCTACGCTTAGTGCACCAATTGTAACGCCTTGGTAAACTTTGACCCTATTGCCAATAATGGCCGTTTCGCCAATTACTATGCCTGTTCCGTGGTCTATAAAAAACTCCTTTCCAATGGTTGCTTTCGGGTGAATATCGATACCTGTTCTGGAATGAGCCCATTCTGTCATAATTCTTGGAATCAATAGAACATTTTTACTAGCAAGAGAGTGCGCCAATCGATAAGTGCAGATAGCAGTAAATCCAGGATATGCAATAATTACCTCATCAATTCCGCTTGCAGCAGGGTCGTTTTTAGCGATAGCGTTAGCATCGGCGATAAGTTCTTTTTGAAGTAAGGGTAGTTCTGTAGTAAATTCTTTTGCAAGTAAATCTGCCTTTGAGCTATTGCCAATCTGTTTTTTAAGCAGTTTATTGAGTTCTCGGTAGATCTCGCTTGAACTAACGTTAAATGTACGTTGGTTAAGCATCTCTGGGAAGAGATGCATTAGTACAAGTTGGGTAAATTCCTCAACTTCAACTTTTATGTTGTATTTTTTTCTAAATCTTAAAAAATCCATATTATGTGTATTTAAAATTGATAAAATAAAAAACCCCTCCGGAGGCCGGAAGGGTTATGTTTGATTGTATTAGTATCTACTAAATAGAATTATCCTAAACATAGCAATGCCCCTTGCGGCCAAGTATTTCCTTGACAACAACAGGTACAACAAGCTATATTTTGGTATCTTTTCATCGTTACAAATGTAATTAATAAAGTAACACTAGAAATTTAAAAAAGTTTAATTACTTCCACAGTTAGAGTTGTAATACCTGACAATTGAATCTAAATCATCCTTTTTAAATTCTTTTTTTTCAATTTTACCTGCTAACTCGGGACAATCAGAAAAATACTGTATCATATCTTTTCTAAAAGATAAATTTTTAGGCCATTTAATTGTTCCATTCTCTTTCTGAAGAAGATATTTGTCGGTACTGTAGGAAGCTCCTCCTGACATTGTTCCTGTTGCTGCATTCATACCTCCTGGAGAATGCTGATAATAGTAATAACAATACATTCGAAGTTTTCCGTCAATTTCAAGTTTCAAAAAAATATTTGGTTCAGAATCAAATACCGATGCTAAATCTCCATTCCGAGGAACTGAAATCATTCTAACGTTTTCATAATCATATTTAAACCTTATTTCAATTGCTTGGTGAGGATAAAGTGTTACTTTATTCCCATTGGAATCATAATACTTTACTTTTTTCTGCAATTTTGTATAGTTGATTTCTTGTGAGAGAAATTTTATTGGTATATCCAACGTTACATTTAAGGTATCTGTTTTCAAAAAAATCTGGCCTTGAATTTTTTCCGCTTTAATAGAATATAGTTGAAAAAAACAAATACAGAAAGTCAGAAAATATTTAGTCATAACAAATCAATTTAAAAATTACTTACCAAGTATTGCAATCGCCTGCTTAAAGCGTTGAGTGGTTTCCTCTTTTCCTAAAACCTCGCAAATATCGGCAACGCCTGGACCTTTTGATGCTCCCACAAGGCTAAGCCTTATAGCATTCATCACCTTACCCATTCCGTAGCCTTTGGCATTTATGAACTCCTTGATTGAGTGTTCAATGGTTTGAACGTCCCATTTCTCAATTCCACTAACAACATCGGTTACCTCCTTAATAATTGCAGCAGTGTCCTCTTTCCAGAATTTGGCCACGGTTTGCTGGTCATACTCCAGGGGACGCTCAAAGAAGAAGTTGGTTTGCTCCCATATTTCATGAACAAAGGTTAGCCGCTCCTTAACTAGGCCTACAATGCGAACCAATTTTTCGAAAGGAACATCAAAGTTGTACTGGTCGAGTATTGGTTGGAACATTTCAGCCAGTTCTGTTTCGTTCTTGCGGATTAGGTACTGATGGTTGAACCACTTTGCCTTTTCGGGGTCGAACCTTGCTCCCGATTTATTTACACGCTCAATGCTGAACAGTTGGATTAACTCATCCATGGAAAATAGTTCCTGCTCTGTGCCAGGATTCCAACCCAAAAGAGCAAGCAAATTCACGAATGCTTCTGGAATGTAACCATCCTCGCGGTAACCTCTCGAAATTTCTCCTTCGTCCGATTTCCATAGTAGCGGAAATACTGGGAATCCCATTTTATCGCCATCGCGCTTGCTGAGTTTCCCGTTTCCTGTTGGTTTAAGCAACAAGGGAAGATGTGCAAACTCTGGCATTTTATCTTCCCAGCCGAAGGCTCGGTAAAGCAACACGTGCAATGGTAAAGAGGGCAACCACTCCTCGCCACGAATTACGTGCGAGATTTCCATTAAGTAATCGTCGGTAACGTTTGCCAAATGGTATGTGGGGAGCATATCGCTGCTCTTGAAGAGTACCTTATCGTCTAATGTAGATGTGTTAACTCGAACTTCGCCCCGGATTAAATCCTGCATAACAACCTCCTCGTTTTCGGGCATTTTGAAACGCACAACCCACTGGTCGCCACGCTCTATGCGTTGCTTAACCTCGCTTGCCGAAAGTGCAAGCGAGGTTTCCATTTTTTCACGAACCGAGTAGTTGTAGGTAAATACCTCGCCTTTAGCCTCGGCATCGGTACGGAGTTTATCCAAAATATCGGGAGCATCAAACGCGATGTATGCGTTTCCGCTCTCTACCAATCTGTCGGCGTACTGCTTGTAAATTGGTTTACGCTCGCTTTGGCGGTATGGTGCATGTGGGCCACCTTCGCGTACTCCCTCGTCAATCTTAATTCCGCACCAACGTAAACTTTCGTTGATATAATCCTCGGCTCCAGGAACAAAACGTTGCGAATCGGTATCCTCAATCCTGAGGATGAAATCGCCACCGTGTTTGCGGGTAAAAAAGTAGTTGAATAGTGCAGTTCTTACTCCACCAATATGTAATGGCCCTGTTGGACTAGGGGCAAAACGAACTCTAACTTTACGGTTACTCATCTTATATGATAATTTGAGGTGCAAAGTTAATTTTTTTTGGTCAAACATTAAATTTTATAACCTTTACCGTATGTCAAGAAAAATAAATAAATTGTAAGTTGCATTACTTGATTAGTATTAGGATAATAAACCATTGATTATTAATCGCTGATAAAGGTTTGCCGCTATGGATATGAAGGATAAATCGAGGGAACAACTCATTAAAGAGTTGGAAAGTTTGCAATGCGATTATGAATCGTTAAAGCAGCTTCATCAAAAAACATTAGATGAGCAAAATCTGTCCATAAAACAAATCCGTGATATTATCGAGTACAATCCTATATCATTACAAATTGTCGATAAAAATGGATATACGCTTTTGGTGAATGAATCGTTCAAAGCGCTATTTGGAGTGGTACCTCCAATGAACTACTCTGTTTTTGAAGATTTACAGATTAAGGAACTAAAGTACGATTACCTATTCGAAAGGTTAAGGGGTGGAGAATCGGTTCGATTCCCTGATTTATACTATAATGCATACGAAATTGATACGAATGCTCCAGATACCCCTTTGTGGATTAGAATGATTGCTTTTCCTTTGTTTGATGCAGATGGAGTTCCAGAACGGTTTGTGCTAATGCATCAGAATATCTCCGAGAGAAAGAACACAGAGAAGGCACTGCGTGAAAGTGAAGAAAATTACCGTTTACTATTGGAGTTAGCGCCTGATGCATTCTTTCAGGGCGATGCTGTAGGTAATTTTATTATGGCCAATAAGCGTGCAATGACCTTTACAGGTTATTCTGAAGAGGAATTGCTTACAATGAGTATGCGACAGTTATTCTCATCGTCGGAGTTAAACTCAAAACCCCTAAGGTTCGATTTGTTGGATAAGGGCGAAATTATTACCGCTGAAAGAGAAATTATACGAAAAAATGGCTCAAAAGTGATTGTTGAGATGACATCGCGTAAGATGCCCAATGGAACTTACCAATCTTTTATGCGCGATATCAGCGAAAGAAAAAATGCTGAAAATGTCATAAAAGAATCGGAGCGTATGTACCGAGCAATTTTTGAAAACACTGGTACTGCTTCAATTATTATTGATGAAGACACTAAGATTTTGCTAACTAACTCGGAATGGATAAGCCTATCAGGCTATAGCCGTGAAGAGATGGAGGGAAAAATGAGCTGGACTAAGTTTGTTGTTCCTGAAGATTTAGTAAGGATGCGGGAATACCACAAAACAAGGAGATCTAATCCTGACGGTGCTCCACACAAATACGATTTCCGTTTTATTCGCAAAAACGGGGAAATCCGGAATATGATTAATTGCGTGGGAATGATTCCTGAAAGCAAAAGAAGTATTGCATCGCTGATTGACATTACTGACCTAAAAAATGCTGAAAAAACGCTTGTAGAAAACGAACGTAAGTTAAAAACCATAATTGAAACCTCGCCCGATGGAATTGCCATATCGGCACTCGATGGTACTGTTCAATTTGTAACTAATCAAATTGTATCGCTTTGGGGGTATAATTCAGCAGAGGAAATTAATGGAAGAAACGTTCTGGAATTTGTAGATGAAGCCTATAGGGAAAAGGCATCATACTTAATCTCCGAAATGATAAAAGGTAATTTAACTGGTGCTGCTGAATACGTAATGCTCAGGAAAGATGGTTCGAAATTCTACTGCGAATCCAACGCCAATGTACTACACGATTCTAATAATAATCCAGTAGGTATTTTATTTGTTAACAGAGATATTAATCTAAGAAAACAAACCGAATTTGAGCTTCTCCGTGCTAAAGAACTAGCAGAGGAGAGTGAGGCTAAGTATCGGTTGGTTTTTGAGAATGCACCATTAGGTTTAATTCATTATGATAGTAATGGTAGAATAGTTTCCTGTAACGAGGAGTTTGTAAGAATAATTGGATCGTCGAAACAATTATTGGAAGGGTTGAATATGCTTAAACTGCCCGATAACAAAATTGTTGAGGCGGTTAAAATAGCTTTGGCTGGAGGTAAGGGGAATTATGAGGATTATTACAATTCAGTTACAGCCAACAAGATTACCCCTGTTCAAGTTCTTTTTGCGCCCATTTATACAAACCAAAAACTAATTGGCGGTGTTGGAATTATTCAGGATATAACTGATAGAATTAAGATAGAGCAAGCTCTAAAACAGCAAAACGAAGAATATTTAGCACTCAATGAGGAATTACTTCAAACCAACGAGGAGCTCCATAAAGCAAAAAAAATAGCCGAGGAAAGTGAAGCAAAGTACAAAACAATGGTATCCATTTTGCCCGATGGCGTAATAATTCATCAGAATGGAACTATTGTATTCGGCAACGATGCTGCTGCAAAAATTATGAAGTCGGATAGCATCCAAAATTTAATGGGATTACCTGCCATAAACTTTGTACATCCTGATTATAGGGAAATTGCCATAAAAAGAATTAAAGAAAGTACAGTTAACAATATTATAGCTAAAACCATAGAGGAGCGGTTTATTGGATTGGATGGCGAGCCTATTGACGTTCTTGTTACAGCATATCCTTTCCAGTATGAAGGAAAGCCCTCAATGATGACAGTGTTTACAGATATAACTTACATCAAACAATTCGAGAAAGAAATAGTAAAAGCGAAGGAAAAGGCCGAAGAGATTGAAGAAATATTCAATCAGTTTATGAAATACAGCCCAATCTACGTATTCTTCAAAGATACCAATATTAGATCTCTCCATCTAAGCCATAATTTTGAAAAAATGATTGGAAAACCAATGAATGAACTACTTGGCAAAACGATGGATGAACTGTTTCCATCTGATTTTGCAAAAAGCATGGTTGCCGACGACATGAAAATACTGCAGGAGGGTAAAGTATTTGAAATTGAGGAGGAGTTGAATGGGCGATTCTATACAACAATAAAATTTCCGATTCAGATGAAAGGTGTGCCTCGTTTTCTTGCTGGATTTACAATTGATATTACCGAGCGTAAGCAAACAGAAATTGAGTTGCTTCAAGCAAAGGAAAAAGCGGAGGAGAGCGATAGGCTAAAATCTGCATTCCTTGCAAATATGAGCCATGAAATTAGAACTCCAATGAATGGTATTCTTGGATTTACTAGTTTGCTTAAGCAGGCTAAGGGAAACATTGAGGAACAGAGGGAATACATCAATATTATTGAGAAGAGTGGTTTTAGGCTGCTTAATATCATTAATGATATAATTGATATTTCGAAAATTGAGTCGGGGCAAATGAAGTTAAAAATTGCGCCAACCAATATTGATGAGCAGTTGAAAGACTTATACGACTTTTTTAAACCCGAAGCCGAGCGCAAAGGGCTGGCATTTTTACTAAAAAAAGGAGTTTGTGCAGAGAGTTCAATAATTAATACCGATGGCGAAAAAATCTACGCAATTCTTACTAATTTGATTAAGAATGCCATAAAGTTCACTGATACTGGAGTTGTTGAGGTTGAGTATTTTTGTAATGCTAACAATTTTGAGTTCTTGGTTAGAGATACTGGCATAGGTATTCCTAAGGACAGACAGACGGCTATTTTTGAGCGTTTTGTTCAGGCCGATATTAGCGATAAAAGAGCCTACCAAGGAGCAGGGTTGGGTTTATCAATTACCAAGGCTTTTGTCGAAATGCTTGGTGGCAAAATTTGGGTTGAGAGTGAAGAACATGTAGGTTCTGTTTTCCATATTACAATTCCTGCTGTTCAACAACAGTTCGTTTTGGAAACCAAAACAAGCGTGGAGTCTAAGTTCTCGCAACAGAATCTTCCTAAACTAAAAGTATTAGTGGCTGAGGACGATTCGGCCTCGAGCATGTTGTTAACTTTAATGCTGGGAAATTTGGACTTTACAATTTTTCAGGCGAGTAACGGACAAAACGCTGTTGATATTATTCGAAAGAACCCTGATATCGATTTGATTTTAATGGATATTAAAATGCCGGAACTGACTGGTTTGGAGGCAACCGAAGCAATCAGAAAATTCAATGGCAAGGTTGTGATTATTGGACAATCTGCTCACGCTTTGGCGGGCGATAAAGAAAGAGCTATTCAGGCGGGCTGTAACGATTATATCACAAAACCGATTAGTTACGAAGTGTTAATGAGTTTAATAAGAAAGTTTTTTAATTGATGATTAATATGAATAAAGGATTACTGTTTTTAATTTTAGTGTTTAGTGTGTTTCGTTTATATGCTCAAGAATATAATGTTAATATGGATGATAGAGATAGCGCAATTAACATTACAAATAGAGCCGTAAAAAGAATTCAATCTAAGGATTACAACCAAGCAATTAAGCTAATAATGGATGCCGTGAATTATGATTCTACCTTCCGAGGAGTATATACTGTTTTGTATAATGCCAGTGTGGCTGCTAAGAATTTTTCTCCAGAGGTTAAGCGAATTATGGAAAAGGGCAATAGGATTTTAGCTGATGACGATGAGATATCATTTTATTTAGCAGAAATATATAGAATGAATAATGAAATTGATAGTGCTTTGAACCTTTACACATATTCAATTAACTTAAGTAAGATTAACGGGGAGGATTTTGAATTAGTTTACCTTTACTACTTCAATAGAGGTAATTGTTTTTTGAAAAAAGAACAGTATCAATTAGCAATTGAAGATTATAATTATTCATTAAAACTTAAGCCCAATAATGCTAATGTGCTATTTAACAGAGGTGTTTGTTTTTACAAAATTAAAGAAAATGTCAAGGCCTGTGACGATTGGAAGAAATCATCAGAGTTAGGGAGTAGCATATCCTTTCAGTATTTAAACAATCATTGTAAATAGGTTTCTAGTATGAAAAGTAATTTAAACTTAAGGCTTATAATTGTAATTCCTATTCTATGTTTTGCATTTGCTTGCCAGAAAGATAATTCGGTTGCTTTTCGTTCTTTTTTCATGGGCTTTTCGCCTTGGCTATACGACAATACTCTTCAGGCTCAGAGCTGGACATATGATATGATAATTACTTACGGCGATATTATATCTGAGCATATGGAGGAGGGAGTTCCTTGGCAAGAGTCATATGATAACACTCCTTTTCCTCAAAGTTTCATCGACGAAATTCAATCGCGCATAGCCCTCAAAGGAAGCAATCAAAAGGTTGTGCTGCAAATTAGTCCGTTAAATATCTCTAGAAACGGATTAGCTTACAACCGTGGTACTGACCCAAATCAATTGCTTCCAGAGGCTTGGAGAAACTTGGCGTTTAACGATGATAGCGTAAAAATAGCCTTTCTGAATTATTCCAAAAGAATGGTTCAATACTTTTCACCCGACTATTTGCTTGTGGGGGTTGAGAGTAATCTGCTGATTAGGAATAAGCCCGAAGTTTGGAGTCAATATGTGGAATTGCAGCAGTATATTTATTCTGAGTTGAAGAAGGTTTATCCTTCATTGCAAATATCGGTTAGTATGTTTTGTGTGCCATATTTTCCTCAATGGTCCAACGAGGATAACTTGGAGCAACAAATCAATGGGTTGAAGGATGTTGAGCCATATGTCGATTTTATTTCTTTTTCGGTACACCCATTTATGAGCGCGCTTCTTGCCGAGAGTTTTCCTGATAATTACTTGTCGCAACTATTTGGATTAACCATTAAACCAATTGCAGTGAGTGAGAGCAGCTATTCTGCTCAGGTTTGGCAAACCGCTTCAGCTCCAATACTTACATTTAATGGCTCGGAAGAGAAACAGAAGAATTTTTTGAGGTTGCTTTTTGAGCAATCGAATAAATCGGGAGCGGAGTTTGTGATATGGTTTTGTGTTAGAGATTATGATGCACTATGGCATAATGCTTTAGGGAGTAGCCCCGACGCACTTCCATGGCGCGATACAGGCCTTTATGATGAGCAAGGCAATGAGCGTTCCGCAATGGATTTATGGAAGAGTTGGTATGGTAAAATGTTTGAACGATGAGTATCAATATTCAGCATTTTAAAACTCCTTACGGGGAGTTGATTCTTGGAGAATACAATGACAAGATTTGCCTTTGCGATTGGCGTTACCGGAAAATGCGACAGGCTATTGACGATAGAATTCAAGAAGGATTGCAAGCAACATTTGAGTTAAAGCAAACTGCTTTAATCATCGAAACACAACTTCAACTTGAAGAATACTTTCGAAAACAACGCACTAACTTTGAGTTGCCATTACTATTGATTGGTACTACTTTTCAAAAAAGTGTTTGGAACGAACTTCTCAAAATACCCTATGGAAAAACGGAAACCTATATGAGTTTATCGCATAAGTTGAACAACACAAAGGCAATACGGGCGGTTGCCGCAGCCAATGGAGCAAATGCAATTTCAATAATTGTTCCTTGTCACAGAATTGTTGGGAGTAATGGCGAATTAGTTGGCTATGCTGGCGGGGTGGATGTGAAGCAAAAGTTGCTTAGATTGGAGAATTCGGCCAATTATGCTGAGCAGTTAAAACTTTTTAATTAGATTAGGAATTCGCATAAAAGAAACAACCACCCAAAACAGGGTGGTTGTTGTCTTCAAGGTATCTAAACTAGTATCCAAATAATTCTTCCAGAGTTAACTCTTTTACAT
>JAEXVC010000031.1 GCA_023406715.1 Bacteroidota bacterium
GTTCAACCTAGATGAGTCACTTTTACAGAGAGTTACAACCAAAGAACTATCAGAACCCGCACCACGTCCGTTAAATTCATCGCTGGTAATTGAAAAAGCACGCAGGGAGTTGAACTATACCCCCACCCCAATTATTGAAGGGATAAAAATTGTTAAATCGCAAATGAATATATAGGTGGTATTTAAAATTTATTTGAAAACAAATCAACAGGCTATAATATTGTATAACAATTGATTAAATAAAAAAGAGATAATTATTTGTTCGAAAAAAGATTAGCTGAATGAATAATTTCTAAAAAAAGGTTTTATCTTTGCACCTCAAATTAAGAGTTTATCTACCCACTAATTATCAGTGTTATGAATTATTTGACGGCAGAAAAGAAGCAAGAGATTTTTAAAGATTACGGAAAGTCTAATACCGACACTGGTTCCCCTGAGAGCCAGATTGCGTTATTCTCCTACCGTATCAACCACTTAACTGAGCACTTGAAAACCCATAGAAAAGACTATGGAACTCAACGTTCTCTATTAAAGTTGGTAGGTAAACGGAGAAGACTACTTGATTACTTAAAAGACAACGATATTGAGAGATATCGAGCAGTGGTAAAAGCACTGAACTTGAGAAAGTAAAAAATTCAAAAGGCAATTATTTAATTGCCTTTTTTTGTAAAATATTTTTAAAAATTCAACGAATTAGAGGGAACTCGGCAAGTCCTCTAATTCTGTTTTTTGAACTATCTTGCCGAGAAGATGTTTATCAATTTAATTACTATTAAATTAAAGTATGCTTAAAGTTGTGAAAAAAACAATCGAGCTGAGCGATGGACGATCCATCACGCTTGAAACCGGTAAGCTTGCAAAGCAAGCCCACGGTTCGGTTGTGCTAACAATGGGTAAAACCATGCTTCTCGCTACAGTTGTAAGCGCTCAGGAAGCAAAAGAAGATGTAGATTTTATGCCACTTAGCGTGGAGTACAAGGAGAAATTCGCTGCTAGCGGACGTTTCCCTGGAGGCTTCATGAAACGCGAAGCAAAACCCTCCGATTATGAGATTCTGATTGCTCGTTTAATCGACCGTGCGCTTCGTCCATTATTCCCAGAGGATTACCACGCTGACACATTTGTTACAGTTAACCTAATTTCTGCAGAGAAGGACATTATGCCCGACTCATTAGCAGGACTAGCAGCCTCTGCAGCACTTGCTGTTTCTGACGTTCCTTTCCACGGCCCAATATCTGAGGTTCGCGTAGCCCGCGTTAAAGGCAAATTTATGATTAACCCAACCTTCAAGGAGGTTGAGGAGGCCGATATTGATATGATAGTAGCCGCCACTTACGACAATATACTTATGGTTGAAGGCGAGCTAAAAGAGGTATCTGAGGCCGATATGCTCGAGGCTATTAAAATTGCCCACGATGCTATTAAACCACAATGTCTTGCTCAAATTGAACTGGCTAAAGAGGTTGGCGTTATTAAGCGTCAGTACTGCCACGAAACCAACGATGAGGCATTAAAAGCAAAAGTTAACGAGTTCTGCTACGATAAAGTTTACAACATAGCAAAATCGGTGCTTCCTAAACATGAACGATCCGAAGCCTTTGAGGCAATAAAGAAATCGTTTATTGAAACTTTACCAGAGGAAGAACGCGAGGCAAAAACATTCCTAGTTAACCGCTACTATCATTCGGTTGAGAAGGAAGCTATGCGCAATATGATTCTGAACGAAGGTGTTCGTCTTGATGGTCGCAAAACCCACGAAATTCGCCCAATTTGGTGCGAGGTGGATTACCTCCCAATGGCTCACGGCTCAGCAGTGTTTACCCGTGGCGAAACACAATCGTTAACCACTGTAACCATTGGAACAAAACTCGACGAGAAAATTATTGACGAGGTGTTGATGAAGGGTACCGAGAAATTCACCCTACACTACAACTTCCCTCCATTCTCAACTGGCGAAGCAAAAGCATCGCGTGGCGTTAGCCGCAGGGAGATTGGTCACGGGAACCTTGCTCACAGAGCGTTAAAGAACATGATACCTCATCCTGACGAGAATCCTTATGCAATTCGTGTTGTTAGCGACATTCTTGAATCGAACGGATCATCGTCGATGGCAACAGTTTGCGCTGGCACATTGGCGCTAATGGATGCTGGTATTAAGATAAAGAAACCTGTATCGGGTATTGCCATGGGGCTAATCACCGAAAAAGGAAGTAACCGTTTCGCCGTACTATCAGATATCTTAGGCGACGAGGATCATTTAGGCGATATGGACTTTAAAGTTACCGGAACCCGTGATGGTATTACTGCAACCCAGATGGATATTAAGGTTGAAGGATTATCGTACGAAGTTCTTGCAAAAGCATTACACCAAGCTCACGAAGGGAGAATGCACATTCTAGGAAAAATTTTGGAAACCATTCCAGAACCACGTGCCGAATTTAAACCTCACGCTCCACGTATTGAGCAATTAACCATACCACGCGATTCAATTGGTGCTGTTATTGGCCCCGGTGGTAAGGTAATTCAGGAGATTCAGCGTGAAACATCAACCACAATCACCATCGAGGAGGTTAACAACCAAGGTGTTGTAAGCGTGTTTGCAGATACAGCCGATAGTATAGCCGCTGCAGTTAGATGGATTAAGGGTATTGTTGCTGTCCCTGAGGTAGGCGAAATCTATCATGGTAAGGTTAAATCAATAATGCCTTTCGGTGCATTTGTGGAGATTATGCCTAACAAGGATGGCCTTTTACATATTTCCGAAATTGAGTGGAGACGTGTTGAAAAAGTTGAAGACGTGCTCAAGGAAGGCGATATGATTGATGTAAAACTTATCGAAATTGATAAGAAAACAGGCAAACTAAAACTTTCGAGAAAAGTTTTACTGGAAAAACCAGAAAAACCTGAGATCAAAAAAAATGAATAGCGATAAAAAGGGAACCTCCGGTTCCCTTTTTTGTTTTCGGTAACTAACTCAAAAATATTGACAAAACAAATCCGTTTTAATAAATTTATGTATTTTTGTAGTTAGACTGAATTTAAAGTTAAATAACATACAATGAAAAAGATCACTGTAGTCCTAATAGCCTTTATTCCAATGGTATTTATTGCATGCAACAGCAATAGGGTAAAGTACCCTGAAACCAAAAAGGTAGATGTTGTTGATAATTATTTTGGAACTCAAGTTGCCGATCCTTACCGTTGGCTTGAGGATGATAAGTCGCCAGAGGTTGCTGAATGGGTAAAAGCGCAAAACGAGGTGACATTTAATTACCTTAACCAAATTCCTTTTCGCTCAAAAATCAAGGATCGATTAACTGAGATATGGAATTACACATCAATGGGCACTCCATTTAAAGAGGGTGGTCGTTACTATTTCTTCAAAAAAGATGGTTTGCAAAACCAAAGTGTGCTTTACACTATGGAATCGCTTACCTCTGAACCAAAAGTTTTACTTGACCCAAACACATTTAGCGAGGATGGTACAGTAGCATTATCAGCGGTAGTTCCTTCGCGCGATGGTAAATATTTGGCTTACTCAACCAACGACGGCGGCTCCGACTGGCAAAAAATTAGTGTACTTGATCTTGTTTCTGGGCAAAAATTAGCCGATGAAATTAAGTGGGTTAAGTTCTCATCAATTGCATGGTACAAAAACGGATTCTTCTATAGTCGCTACGATGCACAAAAAGAAGGCTCTGAATTATCAAATATCAACCAGAATCACAAGGTATACTATCATAAAATTGGCGAAAATCCTGATAATGACGAATTAATATTCTCCAACAAGCAATTTCCTTTAAGGAATTATTCGGCTCAAACAACTGATGATGAGAAATACCTCATTATCTATGAAACAGAATCTACTTATGGAAATTCTATTTACATCCGTAATCTTTCTGACAAAAGAAATGATTTTTCACAATTAACAACTGGGTTCGAATTTGAATACAGCGTTCTTGACCATATTGACGATCATCTGATTGTACTAACAAACTACAAAGCTCCAAAATACAAATTAATAAAAATCAATATTAACACCCTAGAAGTGGGAAATTGGAGAGACCTACTACCCGAACGTAAGGATGTACTAAGCAGTTGCGCACTAATTGGGGGAAAAGTTGTTGCAAACTATATTGTTGATGCCAAAAGTAAAGTTGAAGTTTACACTTTGGAAGGAGAAAAAGTATCTGATATCGAATTTCCAACCCTAGGAACAATGGGAGGAATCAGCGGTTCCATAAATGATACTGTTGCATTCTACAACTTCTCATCATTTACTGTACCATCTGTGGTTTATAAGTATAATATCGAAACAAACCATTCCTCAGAATTTTTCAAACCTGAAATAAACTTTGACTTTAGTAATTACGAGACCAAACAGATTTTCTACACCAGCAAGGATGGCACTCAGGTTCCAATGTTTATTGTTCATAAAAAAGGATTGGAATTAAATGGTGATAATCCTACATTGCTTTACGGTTACGGCGGATTTAATGTTAGTTTGATGCCATACTTTAGCACATCTCGCTTGCTTTGGCTGGAGAATGGCGGAGTATATGCAATGGCAAACCTTCGCGGAGGAGGTGAGTATGGTGAAAATTGGTATAGAGCAGGAACTAAACTCAACAAACAAAATGTGTTTGATGACTTTATTGCTGCCGCAGAATATCTTATAAAGGAAAGATATACATCTCCTAAAAAGTTAGCCATTCAAGGAGGATCAAACGGTGGTTTGTTAATTGGTGCAGTTACCAATCAGCGTCCTGACCTATTCAAAGTGGCAATACCTCAAGTTGGCGTTATGGATATGCTTCGTTTCCACAAATTCACCATTGGTTGGGCTTGGGTTAACGACTATGGTTCCAGCGAGGATTCCATCCAATTCTTAAATCTTCAAAGATACTCACCTCTACATACTATTCAATCTGGGGTTAAGTATCCTGCGATTTTAGTAACTACCGCAGATCATGACGATAGAGTAGTGCCCGCTCATTCATTCAAGTATATTGCTACAATGCAAGAAAAAAACAGAAGGGCAAAGAACCCTGCTATTATAAGAATTCAAACCCGTGCAGGACATGGAGCAGGAACGCCCACTTCGTTAATGATTGAAGAGTATACCGATATTTACTCATTTACATTCTTTAATATGGGAATTGATATAAAGTAATAAAAACAATAAGTCATTTCTAAAGGGCTGAGTATAATCTCAGCCTTTTTTTATTAACAACAGCAAATACAACCATCGAAAATTTTAACTTAGCATTCCAAACAGAAAAAATAGCGAAATGCAATATCTTGTAATTGAGGGAAATATAGGTGCAGGAAAAACAACCTTGGCTACAATGCTTGCTCAAGACTTGAATGCAAAACTAATACTAGAGCAGTTTGCCGACAATCCTTTTTTACCCCAATTCTATCAAAACCCTGAAAGGTATAGTTTCC
>JAEXVC010000122.1 GCA_023406715.1 Bacteroidota bacterium
CGGGAGCGCAAAGGTAGCAACTTTTTCCTTCCGTCCAACTCTTTCGCCAAAAAAATTTTTTCTTTTTTTCAGCCCCCTCAACCTTCCCAGAACGTCGCTATTCCTTCAAAGCGGGTGCAAATATAGAATTCATTTTTTAAATACGCAAGTGGCAAATTAATATTTTTTTTACAAAAAATCAATTTTAAATTAAACTAAACTGATTTTCAGTAAAATAATTTTCAATTTATTTTTAAAAATCTTAGAAAGATGAAAATCGTAATGAAAAACTCATACCTTTTTATAAATGCCGAGTCAATAAAAATTCCTCAGCGAGTTTTAAGGCATCGGGTTTACCAACATCAAGAATGAAATTTTCGTCGAAATTGACTCCTATAATAGGGCTATCTTTACAAAGATTTAGATAAGCGTCGACTATAGAAAACACTCCTTGAGTTGATATCAACTCAAATATTTGCGGTGATATTACGTGAATTCCGGCAAATGCATAAGCATCGAGAACAGTTTTGTGCATATTGGGAAATATAGATTTCCCCGTTAGCATATTACGCCAACCCGATAAAAGCATATCTTCATCGAATAAAAATACCCTAGATGATTCGCGACGGCTAACTGCGAGGGTTGCTAAAGCATCTTTTGTCTTATGAATTTCAACTAATCCTTTCAGATTGATATCGGAAATAATATCGACATTGTGTACCAAAAAAGGCTCATCGCCATCGAGAAACTGACGTGCGTGAATTATTCCTCCTCCTGTATCCAATAATCTGTCGGACTCATCAGATACATATATTGATACATTGAACTTCTTTTTTGATAAGAACTCGTAAATCATCGGTGCAAAGTGATGCACATTGATTACTATATGGTTGAAACCTTGCGAAATAAGATTGTCGATACAATACTCCAATAGGGTTTTGCCTCCAATCTCGACAAGAGCTTTGGGTTTATCGGCAGTTAAGGGCATTAATCTGGTTCCAAGACCAGCAGCAAGAATCATTGCTTTCATTCCAGTAACAATATGCTATAAAGTATCTAAAGATAAATATTATTGTGACAAGTGATTAGAGACACTAGAAAAGTTAATATAAGCATCAACTATCTGCTTTTTTAGGCTTACATAGTTTATCCTTATTGTTTGAGGTTGCACCACACTTACCGCAATAGAACTCTTTATTTTCAGACTTCTCCTTTACTTTTCCCTTCTCACATTTTTTCTTTGACATAAATCTATCTGTTTATTTCGCGATGTTTTACAACGATATTAACACTGTAACGCTCAGAAAGTTTTTTTGCCAATAAATTTGTGCAGTATACAGAGCGATGCTGACCTCCAGTACACCCAAAGGCAATTGAAAGATACTTAAAATCTCGCTCAATGTAGTTATCAATTGCTGATGATACCATATCAAATGCTCGATTATTGAAAACCTCAACCTCATCGATTGCATTTAAATAATCGGCAACATCCTTGTCTAGCCCCGTGAGTGGCTTATATCTGTCAGTCCTGCCAGGGTTTGGCAAAAATCGACAATCGAATATAAAACCACCGCCATGGTCGGGGTGAATTTCGGGATAACCCTTCTTAAATGAGAAACTTGTAAGGGCAACTGTTAAACCATTGTATTCTTCAATATCATCCTTTACAATCTGCTTGTTATAATCGTTAAGCAAGGATGTAATGTAACTAAACTCAGCGACACTGGTTGTTTTGGCTAATTCCAAATAGTTTGCAACTGCGTTGGGGATGCTTTGAATAAAATGAGTTTTTTTCTCAAAAAATCCTCTAAAACCATATGCTCCAAGCGTTTGAACTATCCGAAACATCACCATAAAGGGGAAAATGCGTTTCAAATGAGCGGCATCAATCTGTCGATGCTTTCCAAGTTCATCTATATAAATATTAAATAACTTAGTCCTTAGTTCGGTTGAAAAACCAGCCTTTGCCTGATAAAGAAACGATGCCATATCGTACAAACAGGGGCCTAAACGTCCTCCCTGAAAATCGATAAAGTACAATTGGTAATCCTTAACCATTATGTTCCTCGACTGAAAATCGCGATAGTGAAAGAAGTTCATATCCTCAGCCAAAAGGATATCGGCTAATTGATTGAACTCATCCTCCAACTTAACCTCGCTGAAAGTAAGTCCGCTTGGCTTAAGAAAGTTGTACTTGAAGTAGTTTAAATCCCACATCACGGAACGCCTATCGAAAGAGGGAATTGGAAAACATTTTGATGAATCCAAGTCATCGTAACCCTTCACTTGAAAGTTTACCAACTGCCTAACAGTTTGCTCAAGTAAATTATCGAGATTTGAATCGCTTTTGGAAATTAAATCGAATAGGGAAACTGCACCCAAATCGGTTTGCAGGTAATACTTTTCGCACACAGATATTGCAACAACACTGGGAACATTTAACTTTTTATCGGAAAAATGTTTCGATAAATAGAAAAAAGCCCTATTCTCATCGATATCATTATTGAAGGCACCGATTACTGTATCGCCAGCATTGTATAAACGAAAATAAATACGCGGAGAACCTGAAGCAGGAAGAACTTCTACCCTATCGGGCTTTACCTTAAATTGACTCTCGAAAAGTTGAACTATGCTATTAGTATGTTGATTCATTTTGAAGTGAAAAATTATAAAGTGAAAAGTTGAAAGCAAAACTCACAAAAACTATCCAAATAGATAAACTAAAGGTATAATAAAAAGTAATGCTGGTAAAATATTGAGCACTTCAATCTTTTTGATATCAAGGATATTCAACCCTAAACCAATAAGTAGAACTCCACCTACAGCGGATAGTTCACCAATCATTAATGGCGATAAACTTCCACCGACTATTGATGCCAAAAAAGTTAAACCTCCTTGATAAACCAATAGAGGTATAATGGAAAACAAAACGCCAAACCCCAACGATGAGGCCAATGCAATGGACGAAAAACCATCCATCAAACTTTTGACATAGAAAAGTTTAGGTTCGCCGCCTGTCCCCTCCTCTATTGCCCCAAGAATAGTTAATGAACCCATACAGTACATCAAAAATGCAACAACCATTCCTTCGGAGAATTTATCGCCTTTAAGGTTGAATCGGGTTTTAATTTTGTCGCCCCAGCCCTCTACCATGGATTGAAGATTAATAGCCGTTCCCACCAAAGCACCCAAAATCAAACTAAAAACAAGCAGTAGTGGTTTTTCGGTTTTTAGTCCCATAGAGAAACCAAGCAATAGCGTAAAAATTCCTATCACCTGGAAAAAAACAGCGATATATTTCTTTGGCAACTTATTGTTTAAAATTAGGCCTAAAGTACCTCCTGCTATAATCGCCGCAGCGTTTATAATGGTTCCAATCATAACATAAATTTTCAATAAAACGCTAAAATATACCAACGATGTGGAAATGCTTTCATTTAAGAGTAAAAAATTGCGACAATTTCAAAAAATATTAACTTTGATAAAAATATGGATGAAATTATTGATTAATGAATTTCAACTTATTGGTTAATCCTCAGTAAGTTGAAAAAGAAATTGGTGTATTTGTATGCGGTTAAGCTTAATGAAGAAAAGCGAAATCATTGATTTCGTTGAGTTTAACATAACAGGCGATGCGGAAAACTACAATAGGTGCGACGATGAATCGTTATACCTAGGGGCTGACGTATTCAATATTTTTGCCAGTTGCTTTGAGCGAAGCAATCATCTTTTTGACTTTGTTGCTCCTACCCTATATAATAGTAGAAAATTTATTCCACTAAGAAACGAACTTCTTGTTAACCTCGAAACTCTTTTGGCAATCAACAATATTGCACAATTCCAGAGTTACCTTTCGGGTATTTTCCTTGGAAAAGATTTGCTGAAAGTGCTAAGCGATTTTGACCCTGCCTACGAAAAACACTGGCGTAGCCATATGCGCAAGATTATACAGGTTAATCGTCATTTAATGCGCTTAGTAGATTTGTGTATTGAAGAGGAACGAGTGCTTTGGGTTATTCCTTTCTAACAGAGAAACCTATTCTCGCTAAATCATCAGAATACATAGAGTTTATATCTACAATGTGACCGCTAAAATCGCGGCGATAGTTATAATTATTCCTCAAATTCTCGAAACTCTCGAACGTGTTCCTTAAATCGTCGCCCAAAATATTATAGGTAGATTTAATTGCAGTAACAATGTTTTGGGGATTGCTCATCTTTATTTTTTCAACTAATGGATTTGGGATGGGAAACCAAGGGCTAATACCCAGATTAAAAAACTGACTTAGTGAATCGACAATCATTTTTGTTCCCATTACCTTTCCTTCCAATGAGTATCCGGCAATGTGGGGCGTAGCAATTATTGTTTTGCGAAGCAATTCCACCGACAAATTAGGCTCATTCTCCCAAACATCCAAAGCAGTCTGCGCATTAGGGTTTGATTCCAAAAACGAAATTAAGCAGTCTGTATTGATAACTTCACCACGTGAAGAGTTGATAATTAGTACATCAGGCTTACATAAAGCAATGGAATGAGAGTTTAACATATGAAAGGTTCTATCAACTCCTTCGTAATTTAGGGGAACGTGAAAGGTGATAATGTCAGATTCCCTTAAAACGGTTTCAAAATCGACAAAATCGCTTAAACCCTCATTTCTTTTTCGCGGTGGGTCACAACAAAGAACTTTCAGTCCCAAAACCTTAGCAAGTTCAACAACCTTTCTCCCAACATTCCCAACGCCCACAACACCAATTGTCAATCCTGATAAAGTCCTTGAATTTAATTCAGCCCAATGAATAATGGCTGTTGCAACCCATTGCTGTACTCCTGCAGAATTACATCCTGGAGCACTTACCCAAGTAATATTATTATTAGCACAGTAGTTTGTATCGATATGGTCGAACCCAATTGTAGCAGAGCCAATAAACTTAACCTTAGAGCCCGATAAAAGATTTGAATCGCAAATTGTTCGTGTACGGATAATTAATGCATCGGCATTGCCAACAATTTCAGATTTAATCTCAGAACCAGAGTAATATTCAACATCAAAGAAAGGCTCTAAAACACCTTTCAGAAAAGGAATATTTTTATCGGCAATAAGACGCATAGCTGTGTTTTGTACAAAGATATTCTATTTTGTTGTTAGTTGATAGTTGTTGGTTGATAGAATTATTTTGCGAACTAATCAACCCGACTTAACTTCTCCTTATATAGATATTTAAAATGATTAAATAGCCTTTGGAAAACGGTAAGTTCCTCAGTTGATATTTCGGCAGTACCACGCAGTTCTCGCTCAAGGTTTAAAACTGTTCCGTACGATGTTACAGCACCATTGGGAAGTTTTGCCATAGCAGGAAATCCATTCTCATTATATCCTGAAGATATAGACGATAAAACGCCCTCCACCATTCCATACTCAATGTAGGGATAACCATCGAGTTTAATATTCACGCGTTGATTAACCTTTACCTTACCTGCTCCCTCAAAAGGAACAACCATACGCACTTGAATTTCGCCCAAATTCTCAGGAATTATGGCAAAAATTGGCTCGCCTGCCTTTACTTCCTGCAAATCGCTCCAAACTCCCATAAATGATAGTTTCCCCGACGATGGCGCGATTAACAAATAATTCTTTTCCCACGAAGCCAAGGTACTTTTCAACTGGTTGAACGCGTTAACAACATCATCATAAACCTTTTGTTTTTGGGTTTCAAAATCGAGTTTTGTTTCGGCAATGGTTTGCTTCAACTTCTCAATGGAAATTGATGTGTTAGAAATGGTTAACTTGGAACTCTCCAAACTCTGTTGTTTTGCAAGTATTGTGGATTGTGATTTTTCGAAATCGGCCTGCGCAATAACTTTGCCCTGAAGCAAAACCGAATCGCGCTTAAACTGCTTAAAGGTTAAATCGTACTCCTTAAGTAAAAGTTTATACTGTTTATTCAGAAGTTTTAGATGATTGGTGTACCCTTTCAGTTCGCCTTCCAATGCATCAATCTTCTGCACATGGTATTTCTGCTTATGGAATAGAGTATAGTTTGTTAAAGCAGTTGTAAAGCCGGAGTAGTTACTCTGTACTTCTCCCAACATTAAATTAAGAGCATTGAACTGATTTAGATAGTTCTCATTTAAAATGCTATCGACATTAAAATTCTTAATAATTATTGATAATCGAACAATATGCTCAAATTTTGCAGGATTCTCAATTACTCCCAAAGTGTCGCCCTTGTTAACAAACGCGCCATCGATCGCTACGCTCAATTGAGGCTTTCCTGTAGTACGAGCCACAACCACCGACGGTGGATTTTCGGCAGTAATTACCGCCGAAGCAGTAACTATATCGGGATACTTAAAGAAGAAACTTCCAGTAAAAACAGCACCTATTACTATAAAAATAATTGTAATACCCCAACGGATAATCCACCGGGGAGGGACTCCTAGAATCTCGTTAATTTCTTCAGAACGGATATTTATTTGAGGTTCTTCCATTCTACAATTCAAGTTGATTTTTTACCAATGTATAGTAAGCACCTTTACTAGCAGTTAACTCCTTATGAGTTCCAACCTCCTCAACAATGCCTTTTTCCAAAACAATAATTTGGTCGGCATTCTTCACAGTGCTTAGCCTATGTGCCACAACAACAGCCGTCCTGCCCTTAAAGAACTCCTGAAGATTCTCAAGTATCATTCGCTCGTTGCTAGCATCCAACGAATTGGTGGCCTCATCGAAGAAAATATACTTTGGATTCTTGTAAACAGAACGGGCAATAAGTATTCGTTGTTTCTGTCCTTGACTTAATCCGTGACCCTCGCCTCCAATCTTAGTGTTGAACCCAAGCGGCAACGATGTTATAAAATCGTAGATGTTGGCTATTTTAGCAGACTTAATTAACTGCTGCTTATCTATACTCTCAACTCCAGGAGCAATATTATGTGCAATGGTATCAGAAAAAATGAACCCATCCTGCATAACCACTCCACACTCCTCGCGCCAATGGCGAATGCTGTATGTATCTATATTATTCTGTCCTAGCAGTATTTCGCCTGAGGTTGGTGGGTAAAAACCCAGCAGTAACTTAACCAACGTTGTTTTTCCACTACCCGATGTTCCCACAATGGCAGTTTGCTTGCCAACAGGGATTTTTATCTTGACATTGTTCAACACCAACTCGCTATCGGGACCCTCGTAGCGGAACGAAAGATTCTCCACGCTTAAATCGGCATCGGAGGGGATATCGGCAACCAGATTATCCTCTAGTTTCTCCTCATCATCGCGGAGGTGAATCTCACTTAAACGCTCCAAGCTGATTTTGGCATCCTGCATAGCGTTGAAGAAATTAATAAGC
>JAEXVC010000133.1 GCA_023406715.1 Bacteroidota bacterium
AGGATTATAGAGTAACCAATAGGGGAGGAAAAGGTGTAAAAACCATTGGAATATCCCCAAAAACCGGCAAGTTAATTAGCATCAAGGTGGTAGATGAAAATAACGACTTGATGATTATTAATAGAAGCGGCTTAACAATTAGGTTACGAGTAAGTGAACTAAGAGTTACCGGACGTGCAACACAGGGAGTTAAACTAATTAACCTAAAGAAGAATGATTCGATAGCTGCTATTGCAAACGTTGAATCTTCTGAAGAAGAAAGAGATGAACAAATAGTGGATGAATTTGACAATATTGATAATTCAGAAGAATAAACCCAATACTAATTTTAATAATTTTATCGAGATGAAAAGAATAATTTTAGTTTTATCGCTAGTTCTTGGAATCAATATGATTTATGCTCAAACCAGCAAGGAAATCAAGTTTGATCAGTATGCCAAGAAAATAGAAAAAAGTGATGCTGAAATCAAAGATCCTAAGAAAGCCATCAAGGATGGTACATGGTTTTCTAGAGCAGAACTTATGATGGATATTTATGACGCTCAACTTCTTAGTGCATTAACGGTTAATGCAACTACCCAAACTTTCAAGGTTTTAATTGGTAATCCTTTATCTCAAACTCAGGAAGTTATTGATGGGGTTGCAGTAGACAAATTCGAAATGGAGCGTGTTAATTTCTACTTTGTTGATGGTAAACTTGAGAAGTGGGAAGTTACTAAGCCTTTGTTATCAAATCCCCTTGATTTGGCTTTAGAAAGCATTAAAAAAGTTGTAGAGATTGATGTTAATGCAAAGAAAACAAAGAAAGTTCAAGAGAATTTGATTAAACTTAAAGGTTTGTATATAACTGAGGGTTCCAATTATTATTCTTTTAAAAACTTCAAAGAGGCTTTTAATAACTTTAAAAATGCCATTGATATTGGTCAAATGCCACAAGTGAATCATAAAGATACTGCAATATATTACTATGCTGGTCTTTCTGCCCAGTTGGCTGGTGATTTTGAGAATGCAATCAAATATTATGATAAGTCTATTGAATTGAATTATACCTCTGATGGTACTGCATATTATTATGCTTTTGATGCCTGCAAATCTCTCAACAAGGTTGATGATGGTGTTAAATATTTAGAAGAAGGAATGGTTAAGTTTCCAAAAAACACAAACATATTATTTAGTTTGATTCAATATTATGTAGATAAAGGAGAGGATCCTGCCAAGGTGCTTAACTATATTGATAAAGCCTTAATTGAAGAGCCAAATAATGCAACTTTGTATTTTGCTAAAGGAACTGTTTATGACAAACTTAGTGACTCTGAAGAGGCTGCAAAATCTTATTCAAAGGCTATTGAAATAGATGCTAATTTCTTTGATGCTTATTATAATTTAGGTGCAGTATATTTTAACAATGGAGTAAAACTTGTCGATGAGGCAAATAAAGTGCCTGCAAAAGACTATGAAAAATATGAGTCAATAATGGCGAAATCCAACGTTGAGTTTAAGAAGGCTTTACCATATATGGAAAAAGCTTACAATATCAATAATAACAGTAAAGAATCCATTGAGGCTTTAAAAAATATTTATTTCAGATTTAGAAGTGAAAGTGATGAAATGAATAAGAAGTTCCAAGAGTATAACGAGAAACTTAAAAATATGTAATATAAGAAAGGAGTCCAGATTAGGACTCCTTCTTTTTTTAATAATTACTTAACATAATGTTAATTATAAGACTTATTTTGACATTTGAATTAATGCCGCTGGAGTCCAATTTTTAAGGAATCCAATCACTTTTTTAGGGTCATAACCATCGCCTGATTCTAGTAAGCCAGAATCCTGTGTGTGAATTCTTTGTCCATTTGAGTTTAAGACAACTAAAACGGGAAAACCAAAACGTTGAGGATTCTCTAATGTTTTAAGAACATCTGGATTTTTATTCTCTTTGCTATAATTCACTTTCACAACAATGTAATTGCTAGTTAAAACTTCCTTTACAGTTGCATCAGTTTGGAAATAATTATGCAATTTAACGCACCAAGGACACCAATTTCCTCCTACCTGAACAAGAACGTGCTTATTTTCCTTTTTGGCCTGTTTAATGGCATTCTCTATCTCCAATTTTGCATCTGCATTTGGATTGTAAATCTGTGTCTGAGCAATCAATTCGATTGCAAGTAATTGGATAACAATAAATAACAATGTTTTTCTCATAGATAAATAGTTTAAGTTATATTGATAAGATTGTTAATAGCGCTAATGGTTTAAATGTTTATGGACAACTTGATAAACTCCAAAACTATTATTTTGATTGATTTTCAACAAATTTTAATGATGTTAATCATTATGCTCAAAAATATGATAAATAATTTCGCATATACCCTTCCACATTTCGAATTTTGATGTATAATTGCAAAAAAAATCAAGAGTATATGAGCAAGAAAAGAGTGGTAGTTAGCTACAATAATTTATCACCCGAGCTTTTAGAGCTATTTAAAAGTAAATTCCCTCATGGGTATCAGAATCAAGTTATTAAGGTTGAAAAACCTAATGGCGATTTCTTTTTTGCGGTTACAATGGATACCGATGATGCTAGTTATCTGGTAAAGGTAAACGTTAAAATAGACACCAAGATTAAGGATGAGGATGATGAAAAAGAATTCTTTGGTGGAATCAATGACGATATTGGAACTGATGAGGATTCGTTTCCAGACGATGTAAGCGACGAAGAACCCGCTGAAGAACTGAATGACGATTAGTATTGTTCAATAAACATATTCTACAGGACGATTTCCAGTTGGGGTCGTCCTTTTCTGTATCCAACCACTTTGCAGTTGATTATTTGACCCTTGGAGTAGTTTGTATTGGGTAGTTTTACGCCGCATTTCTTTTGGTTGATATCCATTACTTCAGCAATGATTACCGAATCATTCTCAATGCCAGTAACTACTTCAAAATCTTCTATTTTAAACTGATAGATTTCATCGATTTTATAGTGCGGGTTTATTGGTTCTAGTTTCAGGGTGTCATCAGGATATACTCCAATATACTTACACTCAAGACTATCTCCTACTTTAAAACCATAGCTACTGTAATGCTTTACCTTAAGCAGACTAACATATTTGGATAAGACACGCAGCCTGTAGTAGTTTTCATTGTTGATAGCAACCACCGCATCTACATTAGCAAGAATTGAGGAATATAATTCAATATCAATACTTTCGTTCAGCGTTGGAAATGCTAGTTGAGGTTTTCCTTTTTTTATATTGATTACCTTTAATGGTATCTCATTAATAGCACTATCGATAAAATAATTGCTAAAGACCTCTATTTTATTGCCTAAAACATCTCCAACCTCTATAAGATTATCCTTATCATTTATAGCAAGGATTTTAAAGGTATAAACATCACCAATTGAATAGTAAGGATGCTTGGGTTCCATAAATATTTGGCCAGTGCAATTTATCTTATCAACGCGACAATCAATACTGGAGCCAATTGTCAAATCGTATTTAACATAATTATCGGCTTGTAGAAGGATTTTTCTGCCCGATGAATGCTGGAGTACAAGTTGATTTCCTTTATCAGGGATATCAATTTGCTTTATGATTTTGAAATTATACCATTCTCCTTCCTTGAAAACCATACCTAATAAATATTAATCCTCCCCTCGCCTTCTGTAACTTCACCAATTATTGAAGTATAGATTAATCCTCTGCTTTTCAGTTCTTTGACAGCCTCTTCGGCAACTTCCGGTTTAACTCCCAAAAGCAGTCCCCCCGATGTTTGAGCATCAGTCATAATCATTTTTAGGTTATAGTCGATATTTTGGAAATTGACATCTTTATCTATGTACTCAAGGTTACGAAAAGCCGCACCAGGAATGCAACCCTCATCTACCAATTTGTAAGAATCTGAGATGAAAGGGATTAATTTGGAATTAATATTGAGATTTACGTTGCTCGCTTTGGCCATTTTCAGGGCGTGTCCTAGCAAGCCAAATCCTGTAATATCTGTTGCACCAGTCACTGAATACTTTTGCATTATCTTACATCCATCGGCGTTAAGTGTTTTCATCCAATTTAATGCCTCTAAATAGGCATTTTCCGATACCATTTCGAGCCTTTTACCCGCAACGATTATTCCAGTGCCCAATGGCTTGGTTAGAATAAGTTTTTCGCCAGGTTTTAAGCCTGCATTTGTAATAACCTTATTTGGGTGAACTTTACCAATAACTGCTAGACCAAACTTTGGAGGATAATCGTCGATAGTGTGCCCCCCCATAATGATTGTTCCAGAATCCTTTGCTACAGATGCTGCGCCTTCAAGAATTCTCTGGTAAACCTCTATTGGAATTTTGGTAGATGGAAACATTGCAATGTTCAGCGCAAGAAATGGTTCTCCTCCCATTGCGTAAACATCGCTTATTGAGTTGGTTGCAGCAATCTGGCCAAACTCATAGGCATCGGAACAAATTGGCGGGAAAAAATCGGTTGTTACAATAAGGGCCAGCTCATCGTTTATTTTGTAAACACCAGCATCGTCATGTGTTTCAATATCAACAAGTACATTCGGGTCTGTTACTTTGGGTAGATTTATCAGTATCGATTCTAGAACCGATGCCGGTATCTTTGCTGAGCATCCTCCATAATCCACTGTAGAAAGTAAATCAAAACTTTCGCTCATCTTTTAACTACTTTTGGTTCTATGTTATAATTCTGTAATTCAGTTGTTATTGGAGCTGTATTTAAACTATCAATCTCAATGCACATTCCGCACTCGGAGCTATACTCCGATGGTACTGGAATTATTTGATAGCTGAAACCATTTTTGCTAATAATGTTCTCAGCCCTCATCACCTGATGAATGCTTTGAAATAGAAGAATGCTAAACTCCTTATCGCTTTTCATTTTCCATTACAAGGCAATTTAGTAAAAACTCCAAATCGGCATCGGTATGATACTTCGATAAGGAGAAACGGACTGTTCCTTCGGGAAAAGTTTCCAAGGTTTGGTGCGCCAACGGTGAGCAGTGTAAACCGCTACGCGTTTCAATTCCGTAATTCTGGTAAAGCACCCTTGACAAATCTGATACACTCTGCTCTAATGGCTTTATTGAGAATACATCGGATTGATAATCAACATTATTTGCCGCAAAGAGTTTAAATTTTTGAAGTTTATTCAGCTCTTTCAAAAGTGATATAAACGACGACCAGCTGTATTGTCTTTCAACATTAGCAGTAATAGCCCCGTAAAGTCCGTATATTCCAAGGATGTTAGGGGTTCCTGCCTCGAATTTGTCGGGTAAATGTACGGGCATCTCAAAACTTTCCGACAATGAACCAGTACCTCCGTGGATAAGAGGTGATAAACCTTCAGAATTTCTGACAAACAATGCACCAATACCTGTTGGTCCCATCAACCCTTTGTGGGCTGTGAGTGCTAAATAATCAATGCCCCAATCGTCAACCTTAATATCAATCTTACCGACTGATTGACTAGCATCAAGGAGTAGCGGCGTGCGGCCAACCATTTTTTTAATCTCGGAAACAGGCTGTATTACACCGTTAACATTGCTTGTATGATTGATAATGACTAAATCGTACTGGTCAAAGTTGATTGATTTTGAACTGGTTAAGTCGACCAATCCGTCGGAATTTTGAGGGAAAATATCGAATTCGATTACTCCCAAATTCTTAAGGTATTGCAATGGCCTACATACGGCATTGTGCTCAAGAGGTGAAATTAGAACTCTCCCTTTTTTGTAGTTGAATCCTTTTATAACTGTATTTAACGCATAAGTTGAGTTGGATGTAAATAAAATATTGGAATTCAACTCTGTACCGATAATGCTAGAAATTAAATTCCGAGTTTCTTCAACCCTTTTTGAAGCAAGGAATACACGGTTGTATGCACCCCTTCCGTAAGTGCCGCCTTGCAATAAATATTCACGTATGTAAATTTCGACCTCGGGTGGTTTAGGAAAACTTGTGGCCGAATTGTCGAAATAAAGGTTCATAGTATTAGGGTTGAACGATTTTAAGGTTCGATGAAAGCCTTTCGGCGATGTAGAGCATATTGGAGATTGTTCCAACCTCAATCTCATCCTTCATATTGAAGAAATCGACACAGGTTCCACAAAGTGTTATTTTTACACTCTTTTCGCTTAGCTTTTTAAGGCTTATTGCGGTATCGTTTCCTTTTTTGGCAAGTGTAACCGCACTATTGTAGCAAATAACCTCTGAGGGAAGAGGATTTAATTCCGGAAGGGTATTGAGGAAGCCTTTCATTAGTATTTTACCCAAATCATCGTTGCCTTTGCCCATTAAGTGGCTGTTCAGCAAAACAATATAGCTTCCGGTTGGTGTGCTTGGAAAAGATACCTCGCAGTACTCCTCCACGTTTTTTGTTGGAGCCGATAGGTTTTCGGGAACGTTAACGCGTATTCTAAATAGTTTACCTTCCTGTATAATGGTGTTCTTAACGCCATTATCGTTTAAAAAGTGAAGAACGTTTTTACACGATGTGTCGTTATCGATAACAATCTCAAGCGATGTTCCAACAGTATTCTCCTTTAAAGCTTTCTTGGTTTCAATAAGCGGTTTTGGACATAGCATTCCTGAGCAATCAACTTCTTTAAGCATAACCTATTGGTTTATTTAGTTTTACCTTTATTACTTTTAATCAGCGCTTTGTTTATTTTCTTAACTATAGCAGGACCCTCGTAAATGAAACCGGTATAAACCTGAATTAACGAAGCGCCCGCTTCTAGTTTTTCAATGGCATCCTGAGGGCTCATTATACCTCCCACACCTATAATAGGCTTACTGCCATTTAACTTGGTATTGATGTAGCGAATAACCTCAGTAGAACGCTTATTGATAGGCGCACCGCTAAGCCCACCGTTGCCAATTGCGCTAATCCTTTCGGTAGAAATAGTCAGGTTGTTGCGGCTGGTAGTTGTATTGGTTGCAACGTAACCATCTATTCCTGCAGTTTCGGCAATAATTAAAGTTTCGTCAATTTGGTCGTTGGTTAAATCGGGCGAGACTTTAAGTAGAATAGGTTTATTGGAATCGAACTGTTTACGAGCGATAATAATTGCATCAAGAATATCTTTAAGCCCGCTTCCTTCCTGAAGTTCGCGAAGGTTGGTAACGTTTGGGCAACTTATATTAACAACAATGTAATCGACCAGCGGATAGAGCTCGTTGAAACAAACCAGATAGTCGTTTACAGCTTCTGAGTTTGGAGTCAAAGTATTTTTACCAATATTACCCCCAATAATCAAATTTTTCTTCCTTTTCCCGGCCAATTTGTACTTAACATAATTAACCCCTTTATTATTGAACCCCATCCTGTTGATTATGCCTCTATCGGGAATAACTCGAAACAAGCGAGGTTTGGGATTTCCGGGTTGTGGTTTAGGTGTAACTGTGCCAATTTCAATAAAGGAGAATCCGAAAGATGAAAATTCGTTGAAGAACTCAGCATTTTTGTCGAAACCAGCAGCAAGTCCAACCGGATTTTTGAATTTATAGCCAAAAATAGTCCTTTCTAGCGATTTATGCTCAGCTGAAAATGTTTTTTTAAGTAGGCAATAAACACCAGGAATCTTAGTTCCTGTTTTAAGCATAAACACAACTAAATGATGAACAAACTCAGGGTTCATCCAGAACAGGATAGGCCTTACAATAAACTTATACATACTTTGAAAGTTTAGGCAAAGCTACATTAAAGAAGGTAGATTTACAAACTAAGGTGTGGATATAAACTCTTCAAAAGTATTATCGGTATAAAATACAACTATCCTTTTTACCATTCGTGGAGTTGAAGTTTGGCTATTTACGGATGTAACCTGTGTATTTTTTGGATTTTCAGCATCATTTTTTACAATTGTATTCAGCAATTGCTCTGCAGGTTTAGCGGAATTAGTTTTATCTAATAATTCTTCCTTTTTAGGTGTATCGAAATCGAATAAGGAGCCCTGTACTATGGTTTTATACATATTTCCCTTCCCTGTAATCAGCCAATCGGAGTTTAGAGCAGGGAATTTGCTAATAATTTTACTTATAAGGTCGAAACTAGGGTTGTTTCTACCTGTAATTATGTGCGATATAGCACTTCGTTGCACACCTAAAATCTCTGCAAATTTAGCAGGCGTAAGTTGCTCCGAATCTAGTAGTTTTTGTAGCCTATTTTGCATATGTAAACAAGTATGGCACAAATGTAAAAAATATTTTAATCACATCTGTAACTTCAGTTAAATACATTTGTATCATATTGGATTGTTTCAGTAATTAAAGAGATTGAATGATGTTATAATTTTCACTAATGATAATTGTCCGTTAATCTACACTAAGTATAATCAATTTTTATAGTATTTGGTGTGCATAGCACAAATTTCTATTAAGTAAGAAGGATAGGCTAATTTTGGCTTTATTTACCCTCGCAAAGCTTACACTTTTTAGTATTCGAGATATTATATAATTAGCATCAATTCTAATTATCCATTCATTATTTAATATTAATACTTAAATGCTTGATTTATAATTTAATGTATAATATGTTAGTTTTTTTTATTCATATATAATATGTTAATAACTGGATTTCAAATACATATATGCTAGTTTAACTCAATTAATAGGGTTAATTATTTAGTTGATATAAATAATTTAAATATAAAGTTTATATTATTTATATAAAATACTGATATACAGTTTTATGAAATATATAAATTATACATGTTGATGCATCATTATAATTTGTTTTTCTATTTTTATTCTAAGTTTACATATGTAACTTAACTGTATTTGGGAGATAATTGTTCATGAAATAGTATAATTACACCAATCCCTCGATGAGATTAGCACTAAAATTACTTAACATAATTAATGGGAAATGTAGAGGATATTTAGATTAATCTAGTCAGCCTGTAAGCCGGGTTTTGTTCGAACAAGTTCGCTCCTATCATTTATCTTGGATTATGGTTACCCATAACCTCCTGCGACCTACCCCTTCCAGACCGACGATTGCTCGTCAACAGGGCGGACAACCCTGCAGCCAGAAAACTGGCACTCGGAATATACACGGTCTTGCAGCCCATAAGATGCACGGCATTCTGTATCGCTACAGAACCCGGTGAGCTCTTACCTCACCTTTTCACCCTTACCACGCAAGCATGGCGGTTATTTTCTGTTCCATTACTATGCCCTCACGAGCATCTTCCCGTTAGGAAGTATGGTGTCCTGCGCTGCCCGGACTTTCCTCCCCGATATTTCACGGAGCGATAGAACGGCTGACTATTTAATCTAAATGCTTTATTCTATTTCAGATACACTAAGGTTGCACCGTAACCGTACTCTTTAAACGATGCATCCTGATATTTGAGTTTAGGGTACTTGCTATCGAGTGCCCTGGTTATTTCGTACTTAAGTTTACCATTGCCAATACCGTGGATAAAAACCATTTTCTTGGTATTACCTTTCAATCCGCCCTGCAATGCAGTCTCGAACCGAGCCAGTTGAATTTGAATAATTTCTCCGGGAGCCATACCGCTCCAGTTATCAACCAACTCGTGGATATGCAAATCCACCTCCTCAATATCATCCACCTGCTTTTTGGCTGGTTTAACTATTGACTTGGGCTCCTTTTGCTTAATAGCTTCGGATATGGCCTTATCGGTTATATGCTTTAGCATCTCCTCCTTGAACGAATCAGAAACGGAGATGATATATGCACGCTCATCAAAGAAGTCGTTCTCGGTAAAGTTGCCACCCTTCTGAAGTTTTATGGGGTTTAACTCAACATCGTAGAACTCTGGCTGGTGAGCCTTGTAGGCAATGTTTTTATAGTAAACTGCCTGGATATTAAATGTGGTTACCTGATTAATTTCCGACAACTCGTATGCTTTGATAAACTCCTTAGTGTCCGATGCTAAAAGCCCCGCTTTAATAAGGTTTAGTTTACCATCCTCCCATTTAGATATTGCGTAGAAAACTCTGTAGGAACTATCGTTGATGATATATAAATCGATATTCGACTTATATAGCGCATTGATATCCTTTGGAACAAAGGCTAGTTGAAGTGCAACAGAATCGCCTTGCTCATCGGTTTCCTTATTCTCGTCAACGTTAATATCATTATTTTTAACCTTAACATCCTGTTTAGGCAGATTCTTTTGCTTAGAGTCCTTGGGAGGCTGATTATTGTTAGTTCCTTTGATTTTATCGTCGGATACGCTATCTATAACAACTAAATCGGAGTCGAGAACGGGAATTTCGAATCCATCCTCGGTTTCCACAAGGACTTTTCTTTTATCCAGAATTTTTACAACTTTTCCGCCACCAACCTCGTTTAGGAATCGTACCTTATCTCCCACTCTTACCTTCATAATCTACAATATTGATTTACAATATCTTGTTAAAAATAAATAACTCACAAAATTAACTAATTTTGCGGAACCATTCGCTCTATTTGCCGAATGTGGCCAATAAGATTTTCAATTGATTGATAATGAGCATCGATTTTGATAAAATAAAAATATCGGATTACGATTACGAACTACCCGATTCCCGAATTGCCAAGCATCCTTTGGCAAACCGAGATGAGTCAAAACTTCTACTGTACAGGAATGGCAATATCTCCGAGGATATTTTCAGAAACATCGAAAACTATATCCCTGAGGGCAGCGCCTTGGTAATGAATAACACCAAGGTTGTAAGAGCAAGGCTTAAATTTAAACGGAGCACTGGAGCATCAATTGAGATATTTTTGCTGGAGCCTATAAATCCTTCAGATTATTCACAATCGTTCGGGAATCACTCATCGGTTACTTGGAAATGTTTGGTTGGGAACCTAAAAAAGTGGAAAAATGAAATTTTAGAATTAAGCATACCTCAATCGAAATCAACGCTTTATGCAAATAAACTAAGAAGTTTAACCGAGGGAGTTGAAGTTGAGTTTACCTGGAATAATGCCGATTTAAGTTTTGCGCAAATAATTGAACTATTTGGTAATGTCCCAATTCCACCATACCTAAACCGCGATTCAGAGGAAATTGATAAGGACAGGTACCAAACTGTTTACGCACATCCGGAGGGTTCAGTGGCAGCGCCAACTGCAGGATTACATTTTACCAATACCGTGTTCGATAAACTCTCTGTTAAGTCCATTAAAAAGCACTACGTTACACTTCACGTTGGAGCAGGTACTTTTAAGCCAGTAAAGGCAGAGAGTGTTGCTGAGCATGAAATGCATACTGAGCATTTCTTTGTGGAGAAGAAATTCATTGAAAGCATTGTGAACACTGAGGGTAAACTATTTGTTGTGGGAACAACTACCCTTCGTACACTAGAGAGTTTATACTGGCTTGGAGTAAAGGCCCATAAAGGCCAATTAGAGACTCCTTTTTTTATTTCGCAGTGGGAATCATACAATTTACCCAAAATATCAGTAAAAGACTCGTTTAAAGCTCTTTTAGCGCACCTAAACGATAATAATATCAATGTTGTATCAGCATCAACACAAATAATGATTATGCCGGGTTATGAGATAATGACTGCCGATGCGCTAATTACTAACTTTCATCAACCTAAATCGACATTACTGCTTCTAGTCTCGGCTCTAATTGGCAACGAGTGGAAGAAAGTTTACAAATACGCTATGGAAAACAACTTCCGTTTTTTGAGCTATGGCGATAGTAGTTTATTGTTTAAAGAATAAAAAGATAAGAAGTGGATAATACAGCGAGGAGTAATAGTAAGTTTTTGCCAACTACAATCAAGGAGATGAGGGCTCTTGGTTGGGAACAGGCCGATATTATTCTATTTACAGGCGATGCCTATGTTGACCACCCATCGTTTGGCGCTGCAGTTATTGGTAGAGTTCTGGAAAACGCTGGATTTAAGGTGGCAATAGTACCTCAACCCAACTGGCGCGACGATTTGCGCGATTTTAAGAAACTTGGTGAGCCACGCTTATTCTTTGCTGTATCGTCGGGATGTATGGATTCAATGGTTAACCATTATACAGCAAACATCCGGTTACGTAGCGATGATGCTTACACACCCGGCGGAGTGTCGGGCTATAGGCCCGATTACGCAGTAAAAGTCTACTCCAACATAATAAAGAAACTTTACCCAGATATACCTCTGGTAATTGGAGGGATTGAGGCATCGCTGCGTCGATTTACCCATTACGATTACTGGAGTAATTCACTTAAACCATCAATACTAATTGATAGTGAGGCAGATATACTTGTTTATGGTATGGGCGAAAAGCCAATTGTGGAGATTGCTCAACGAATATCAAGAGGTGAAAACATTTATCAACTCAGAGATATTCCACAAATTGGATATGTAGATTCAAATGCAGAAAAGTACAGTAAGTCTAAAAACATCATAAACCTTCACTCCTACGATGATTGCCTAAAGGATAAACTTAAGTTTGGAGAGAATTTTAAGTTGATTGAGTCGGAATCGAACCGAATGAACGCTAAATGCTTGGTTGAACCAGTAAACGATAAATGCGTTGTTGTTAACCCTCCATATCAACTTCCTAGCACCAACGAAATTGATAGTTGGTACGATTTACCCTATACGCACTTGCCACATCCACGCTATAAAGACAAGGTAATTCCTGCTTGGGAGATGATTAAGTTCTCGGTGAATATTCACCGTGGATGCTTTGGAGGATGTAGTTTTTGCACCATTTCGGCTCATCAGGGACGATTTATTTCATCGCGCTCCGAGAAATCTATTATGGATGAAATTGATAAAATAAAGAAACTACCTGGTTTTAAGGGGTATTTAAGCGATATTGGCGGTCCATCGGCCAATATGTATAGAATGCAAGGAAAAGACCTAAGTATTTGCGAAAAATGTAAGCGTCAATCATGCATATTCCCAAGTATCTGCAACAATCTGAATTCCAGTCATGAGTCGATAAATCAACTCTACAGCAAAGTCAGAAAAGTTGACGGGATTAAGAAGGCGTTTATAGGTAGCGGAGTGCGCTACGATTTATTCATCGATAAGCAAAGCAAGCCTGAGCAAGAATACTTTGAGAATCTATGTCGATACCACGTTTCTGGTAGGCTAAAAGTTGCTCCAGAACACACATCGGATAAGGTGCTGAAAATGATGCGGAAGCCATCGTTTAAACTCTTCCACTTACTTAAACAAAAGTTTGACGATATCAACCATAAATTATCATTAAATCAGCAACTTATACCCTACTTTATCTCTAGTCATCCTGCAAGTACTGAGCAGGATATGCAGCAACTTGCCGATGAAACCAAACGCTTAAACTTCAAACTGGAGCAGGTTCAGGATTTTACGCCAACACCAATGACATTGGCATCGACAGTATATTATACAGGAGTTGACCCTTACACCGGTGAAAAAGTCTATGTAGCCAGAACAAAGCAGGAAAAGCAGAAACAGCAGAGTTACTTCTTCTGGTACAAGAACGAAAACAAAAAAAGCCGACATTAAGTCGGCTTTTTACTTATTTTACAAACAATTACAACGATTGACTGATGATAAAGGTAGTTGCAAAAGCGATAATAGCGTAAAGCTCTGGGAATACGGCAAGAATCATAGTATTACCAAACACATCGTGGCCATTACCAATAGCGTTGATACCGTTAGCACAAACCTGACCCTGACGAATTGCTGAGATTAATCCCACAACGCCAAGAATAACACCCGCTGCTAAGATTGCTAGAGCTTGGGTCATGTTCATACTTGCACTAATAATTCCTTTACTGTTAATAATGAAGAAACCACCAAAACCATAAAGACCTTGAGTACCAGGAAGAGCACTTAGAAGCATATAGCTACCAAAAGCGTCGTCCTTTTTCTTCATTGCACCAACAGTTGCGTTACCGCCCATAACTGTTCCAACTGCGCTTCCAATACCTGTGAGAAGTACCATTAGCACTAATCCAGTGTATGCAAGAATTACTGTTACGTTTTCCATATAAAATTCTCCTTATTGATTAGTTAATTATTATTTAGTAAATGGTTTATAAGCTTTTCCACCTCCGGCAAAGCCAGAGTTTTTGTAAAACTCAACAAAAGTTAAACGTAATGGATGAACAAAAGCGCCTAATACCGATAGTAAAAGCACCAATGTGTGTCCAATTATTAAAAATATTACAAACAATACTGGTCCTGCATACTGAATAGACAGGAATTGAACCGCAATTTGATTTATTACGAATCCTAAAATAGCTCCTGATGTTCCCAGCGCAAACAATCGAATGTACGATAATAAGTCGCCGAAAATACCTGTTGCCATCCCATAGATATCGTACAAACCTTTAGCAAAGCTGATAAAGATATTTGCAGAAGGGTCGTTAAAGAATAGTATTCCAACACCAGTAACACCTAGCAGTATATATGTTGGTGTTGTTACAAATTCTTTAGTGAAAGATCCCCCTGCTGCACCCCCTTGCAACACAATCAAACCAATAATTAGTATCATCCATGATATAGTTGAAACGGAGAAGATGAAACTTTTCTGCTTAATCATATTAGCAGCCTTCATACCCATTCCAAACAATATTTGAAACATACCAAACACTATGGCCAAGTTGAACATATTCTGAGAGTCGAGGATTAAATGCCTGAACGAATTCAATACGGAATAATCAGAGAAAGCGCTTCTCATAAACTCCGATTTGTACTCATTTAAGCCATCGGCTCCAATTGCTCCAGTTATTGCTGCAAAATATTGGTCTCTTGTAGCATAGTGTTGGCCAACAATACCCGATATTTTAGAAATAATATCCTGAGGTACATTGCTATTGGCTAAGAATTTTAGGGATTCGCTATTTAGCAAGTATCCTGTATCGAGCAAATTGACCCCAAATACAGTTCCAGAAACCATGCCCATTAGAATAGTTGCAGCGCCTAAGTACTGAACCAAGGTTAATATAGGCTTGATATCTGCTTTGGCCTTAAACATCTTATAGTAAGTAACCAATGCAAGAATAGTTAAACCATAGCCTGCATCGCCAAGGCAAAAACCGAAGAAAACCATAAAGAATGGAGCCAGAAACGCAGTCAAGTCAATTTCTGCGTAAGCTGGTAGAGAGTAAAGTTTACCAATTGGTTCAAATAACTTAGCAAACTTGTTATTTTTCAGCAATATAGGTACTTTGTCGGTCTCCTCAGGTTTGCCTGATAGGTATAAAACTCCAATTTTGTCGCAATAATCTGAAACTAATGAGGAGTTTTCTTCAGGAATCCAGCCCTCCAGTAACATTAAACGCTCATCGGCTTCCTTTTTGGTACTAAGTTTAACTCTTTCGAATGAAATATCGCCAAATAGGTCGTTTTTTGCAGTCTCCAAAACTGCAATCTGATTCGCAATATTATCGAGTTCGTTATTAACCTTAATACTATCATTTACAAAGAAGTCTATTTCGCTTTTGAGTTGAGCAAACGATGCTTTTGGGATTCTAACCTCTTCGGCCTCAATTTCAAAATTCTCCTTGTTGGGCTGAACTAAAACAAAGTATACCAATCCTGCAATCTCGTTGATTATTTCAATTGGATACTGATTTTCCCAATCAGGGTTGAACTTGTGCTTTGAAACTACAAAGAATCTAAATGAGAGACTATTTTTGGCTAGCGATTCAATTCTATGCAAATCATAATCGCCCCAAGGTTCTACTGCACTC
>JAEXVC010000142.1 GCA_023406715.1 Bacteroidota bacterium
GGTCCAGTTACTGATTGGGAAAACCCTAAAATGCTCGCCCATGTTTTTTATGCCAATGAAAAGGTTCCACAGCTCTGGACGCTGATTCTTTGGATCCCACTGGCCAAACTCATCACGATGCGAAAAGAAGCGCTCTTTGGCGCGAGCTTTTTCCTCATCGCGTCGGCCGCCACCCATAGCACAATCAATCTTCAACTCCTCTATTGCATCTAGAAGGGTTACTGTTTGTAATTTGTTTCTACTAGCGTTATAGCCAGTTTCCTCTACGGCTCGGCCTTTGTTGATTGAATCCTGCACGTACTTAACAATTAACGGCACTCCAGTTTCGGCAACTAACCAATCACGAAAATCAAGTGTTTCCTGAAAGTTATGGCCTGTATCGATATGCATAAGAGGAAAAGGAACCTTAGCAGGGTAAAAAGCCTTACGGGCTAAATGATACATTACAATGGAATCCTTACCTCCACTAAAAAGCATGGCAGGATTTTCGAATTGTGAAACTACCTCGCGGATTACATATATCGACTCCGACTCCAACTCCCGTAGGTGATTCATTTTAAATTTGCTCATATATCCAATATTGAACTTTGTGCAACCTAATTAGCCCACAAAGATAAAGAAGTTTATTAACCCGAATTACGATTTGATTTAAATCAATTCAAAACAAAAGGTCAGATGTACAATCTGACCTGAATTTTCTAAAATAATAGCGTTTATTTTCCAACTATTGGTGTTAAGGTTTCCCAAAAAACTCTGTAACCACCTGGTGCATCGTAATGATAGTAAAGATTTATCGTTTTATCCACAGGATTGTAGTGCGATTGTTTTGAACCATCGTTGGGATCGCCTTCATTTACAATATAGGTGAAGTTTAAAACTGTAAAAGTGATTGAATTATCTGCATTAATTTTAATATCCATTTGGGCATCCTCAAAAATAGCAAACAATGTTGTACACTCCGAACTAGATATTGTGAACAGTTCTTTTTCCATGTAAAAATCCCTATCACCTAAAGTGGGATGAGAGTACATTACATAAGATTGGTAATAACCAGCAAAAAAATTAGCAACCACAATAAATGTTTGAGGTAGACAAGAAACCTCTCTTCCATCCTCAAGAACCGATACATAGCTTAGCGTAAAATAATCGCCAATACTTGCAATTGTTGGCTCCTCGGGTACTATATAACCATCGGGCAACTGTGGTATTCCTCCTGCTAGGTTTAACCAGGAAAATGTTTCAGTAACTATGGTTGTATCAACAGAGTTATCATCAACAACCGCCACGGTTTTATGCAAAACGTCTTCGGACTCAGACACAGAAATACTTCCACCATCATCAATAAAATGAGTAAATCTTTTATAAACCTTCACAGACTTAACTTTAGGGCCTTTGTAAATAAGAATATCTACATCAACCGATTCTGTTGATGCAGGCTTATACTGCAAAGCATAGGTTGCCTCAATTAAACCTCCTGTTTTTACGTTCTGTGTCATTAAATCAAGAGAATCCAGACAGGAAGTAAACCCCAAAAACAACAAAATATTTAGGGTAAAAAATATTGAGAGTTTGAATCTTTTAGTCATATCCAAAATTTTTCCTAGTAATTATTAGCAACATCCCACCAAACCCTGGTGTTCAAATCGTCGGCACCTTGACGAGTAATAGCTTCCATTAATTGCTTTTTGTTCCTAGAGTATTCATCGGACGAATACCTTATACGAACAGGGATTTTCCCACCATTCAGGCCATCCTGAGCTGGTGTCAACTGCGGAATATTAGTTCTGCGCCATTCAAACCAAGCCTGCAATCCCTGATCGAACATTGCCACCCACTTCTGCTCGGCAATTTTTTGCAATGGTTTAGCGGGATCCCAAGCCCCATTGTGCATCTTAAAATCGGACAAATAAGAGTCAATTACAGTATTGGCAGGAATGGAGAGATAGTACGTTGGTGCCAATTTTACGATTGCCTCTTGGAATTGGTAATATGATGCCTCCACTCCTTTCTCATAATACTGCTGCGATGTAACAGTTGAGCCTGTGACAAATCCCTGTTCCACTGCCTCGGCAAGGATAAAACAAAGTTCGGAATAACTCATAAGTGTTCCCATTGATTCTGGCTGAATAAAATAATCGCCAATAACAGAGGTCATCCTTGAACCGTTACCAAGATACGCAGCGGCCTTAGCCGATGTCAATCCATTTGGTAATCCTGCCCAAAAACCGCCTGCCGCAGGCGTTTTGGCATAAACAACAACCCTCCAGTCCGGATGAGCATGATTGGTTGATTGATAGAGTAAATCTATCATTGTTTTACTAACCCGATGGTCGTCGCGAGTTTTATAGGTCTCATTCAAAGGATTATTATTCGGGAAAGAACCGAGGTACTTTAGCGCAGCATTATCGGAATTTGAACTAAAAATAGGGTAGCTGGCAGCATTGGTAACTAACATATCGGTAAACTCGTTTGTTACGAACGATTGATAATCGGTACGACCCGACATCCTAAGAAGCAGCCTTAAACGAAGTGAGTTTGCAAACTTTTTCCACTTAAGAATATTATTGCCGAATAAAATATCGCCATTAATACGCTCATTCTCGGAACTTAAATCGAACAAGGTATTTGCATAGCTCAATTTACTGATTAAATCGAGGTATATGCTTTCCTGTGTATCGTATTTTGGAGTTAATGCACTATCAATATTAAAAGCTTCCTTGTAGGGAATATCACCGTATAAATCAGTCAGAACCGAAAACAGGTAGCATTTTAATACCAAAGCAACCGCCTTGTAATTCTTTTTATCTGCTTTTTCTGCTATTTCAATAATCCGCTGAATTTCAACTCCAGGTCCAGCATAAAGGTTAGCCCATACTGAGTTAATCACATCGTTTCTGGGCAAATATCTATCCTCGTCGGTGTATTGAACTTTGGCCATATGCTGTACCCAGCATGATCCTATCTCGTGCCCAAGCCAAACATCCTGAATTTGATCTGATAAGCCCTCAATAGCTCCTGTAAGCAAAAGATCGGGATGACTTTTTTCCCAATCAATATCGTTTGTGTTTGTATTTATCTCTTCAAAGTCTTTTGTACAACTAACGGTTGCGAGCAGAAGGGCTAAACCAAGCAACTGGAAAATATTTATAATTCGATGTGTTAACATAACTTTAAACTATTTAAAACTTAAAACTTACATTAAAACCAATGCTACGAGCCGATGGCAACTGACCAAATTCTAACCCTTGAACGTTAGAATTGCTAAAAGCTGTTTCAGGATCGATATGAGGAACTTTTGCGTACAGCAAAGCTAAGTTACGTCCTACCACTGCAAGGGTTAAATCCTTTATACCTGTGTTCCCTAATTTTGGGAAAGTATAACCCAAGCGGACTTCACGTAACTTTATGAAACTAGCATCAAAAATACTCGAGTATGCAACATTAGAGCTATAAGCAGCTTTGTTATACTCCTCGGCCGACACCACAATATCATTTTCAACCCAAGTTCCATTAGGTAATTGCTTTACTCCGTTTCCTACAATTCCGCCTTCTCTACCAATTAGAGTTTCCTTTAACACTCCAGAGTATCGACCCCAAGTAGTTGTCATGGAGTAAATATCGCCACCCCACCGAGCATCAACTAAGAAACTGAAAGTTATATTTTTGTATTGTAATTCGTTGTTTAACCCGCAAACCCAATCGGGAGTATAATTGCCCAAAACCTTCAAATCGCCCTGAACAGGTAACCCATCGACATGAATCACTTTACCCTCATTGTTACGGGCAAAATCGTAACCGTAAAGCGATCCGAATGGTTGATTTGGAATCGCTAGCACTTTCAAATCCCAGTATGAACCTAACTCGTAACTATCTAGTATATCATACAACGATTTTATAACATTATTATTCTTTGCAAAGTTGAATGTAACATTCCACTGAAGCCCTAATTTTTGCTTAACAGGCGTTGCTCCAACAGTTAACTCTATACCGCTATTCTTAATTTCTCCAGCATTAATAATAATAGAAGTATAGCCAGTAGTTGGCGAAACGGGCACACGTATTATTTGGTCGAAAGTTCGCTGATTATAGTAAGTAAAGTCGATACTTAATCGGTTTAAAAAGAATCTAAAATCGGCACCAAGTTCAAACGATTCAGTTTTTTGGGGCTTAATTTTATCATTAGGATAATCGTCAGGAATATAAATACTAGGCATCCGAGTTGATGAATTCCATCCTGCCCCAAATTTATAAACAGGTTTTAATTGATAAGGATCTGTATCGGCACCCACCTGCGACCATCCTGCTCTAAGTTTAGCATAGGTTAAACGGCGTGATTGTATTTGAAATAAATCCGATAATACAGCCGAAATGTTTATTGAAGGGTAAAAGTATGAATTACCATCCAAAGGCAAAGTACTAGACCAATCGTTTCGTCCACTAAAATCAACAAATAATGCTTTTTTCCACTCAAACTGACCATTAAAATAAAGGCTGTTTATTCGCTTTTTATATAAAAATGTTTGCGGTAACACAATGGATCTAGAATTACTTAAAGTATAAACACCTTCCACGGCTAGTTCGTTTGCACTTGCACTATAGGTATGCACATACTGCTCCATTCTATTTCCTCCAAAATTAAAATAGAAATCAAGTTTATCTGATATTTTTCTATTGATTTGAAATAGAAAATCAGTATTCAACTCCCTAAATGTTCTTTTTGACTCTCCATAGTAACCATTAGGACTCTCAACATCGCCAAAAGCAGATCGAGCAGTATTAAAATTAGTATAATAGTCAATTCCCACTCCCGATTTAAGACTCAACCAATCAGTAATCCGAATAGTAGCAGAGCTTTGTCCTAACAACCTATCCCTTTCAGAGCCATTGAGGTTCTCGTAAAGAGTAAAGTAAGGGTTATTATGGTAGTAGTTATTCCAATTACGAAGTGAACCATCGGAATTTTTATACTTTTTTAAATCCTGAATATCAACTTGTCGTCCAAACCACATAAATTGCTGCATCACATTCTGACCACTATAACCATACACGGGCATATTTTCACTCTTGGAATTAATATAGTTTCCAGTAAAATCTATTGTCAGATAATTATACGGAGAGGCCGATGCGTTTACGTGAACGCTATTACGTTTAATATCGGTATTTGGAACCATGCCTGATTGAGTAGTGTTTGTGTAGGAAACCCTTACCGAGTAGTTATCTCCACTGCCCTCAATGGCTAAATTATTGGTAAATGTTTTGCCATACTCAAAAAAATCCCTCACATTGTTGGGAAATGACACCCATGGTGTTGCTTGCCTAACACCTCCAACTACCGGGGAATTCCATTGCGGAATCATCAGCCCAACGTCTAGCCTTGGCCCCCAACTTTCATCAACATTATCATTCAAACCATTGCCCTCGCCATCATAAAATTCGAATAGCCCACCAGTACCCTGTCCGTATGAATTTTGGAAGTCGGGTAAACGCAAAGGAGTTTCAACAGTAGTATTGCTATTAAACGAAATTCCAAATCGTCTATCCTTATTGGCCGATTTTGTTTTTATAATAACCACTCCATTTGCTGCTCTTGAACCGTATAATGCAGCAGCATTAGGACCCTTTAGCACAGTAATGGTCTCCACATCGTTGGGATCAATATCAGAAATTCCACTCCCCCTGTTTACCCCCTCATTATATGTATTCCCAAAGTTTGAGTTATTTACAATAACATTATCCACCACAAATAATGGTTGATTGTCGGTACTCAAGGAGTTTGCTCCTCTTAAAACTAAACGACTTGAAGCACCAACGGCTCCTGAAGTGTTTGTAATTATTGCACCAGAAATTTTCCCCTGTAACGAGTTTACTATATTGGTTTCTCTGGATTTTAGAATTTCATCGTTCGTCACGCTCTGAATTGCGTATCCAGTTGCCCTTTCTGCCCTGATAATTCCAAGCGCAGTCACTGTAACAGCCTTTACATCAACGGGCTCAACTTCCATAACAACATCAACAACCGACTTTCCGGCAATGGCTATTTCCTGTGTTTTGTAGCCAACAAAACTAAACCTTAATTGCCTAGCCAAAGTAGAAACAGTTATCTCATACTTACCATCTACGTTAGTAACAGCACCTAATGCAGAGCCTACCACAACTACCGACACACCTTGTAAGGGAGAGTTATCAATAGCGGAAGTTACAACACCCGATATCTTCACAGTTTGAGCCGATAATTGAAAAACAGCCAACACAAAAAAAGCTGTGAAAAGAATACACAGTCTTCGCATAAAAAGAATAATTAATTAATAGTCAAACAAATTTAAGGTAAATAAGGATATGGGGCAAGAATAATTATAAAAAAAGAGGTTCGGAAAAAACCGAACCTCTTTCTGAGTAAAAGTGTGTAACTGAATTTATTTTAACCAAAATGGAGTAAAATCATTTATCACAAAGCAATCGTCTCCTGTCATCGAAGGAACATTCGTTGCATTGGAAGTGTATTCCGTTTGTGGATACACCAAACGATATGGCTTACGGGACTTTTGAGCAGTGAGAGCAAGAGGTGTAACAGGATAGCCTGTTTTCAAATAACTCAAGTATGTTTCAATCCCGTTAATGTGGATCAACGCAATCCATCTTTGGTATTGAATAGCAGCAATCTTATTAGCAGAAGCAGTCCATCCCGCATTATCTTTTGCATCTATAGCAGTAATATAAGCGGCAGCGTCAGCCGTAAGACCATACATATCAAATGATGCCTGAATACCGTTTGTAAAGTGTGTTTGTGCATCTGTGAAGATTGCAGGATATTCAACGGCCGCTTCCGATTGCAAGAATTCACTTTCGGCTCTTGTCATTATATAACCATCGTGAGCAGAGCCTTCGTCTGCTGGTGTATATAACCAACCGCCAAACAGAGAGAATCTAGATTCGGTATAAGCAGCATTCTTTTGATCTCCTTGAATAACACCAGAAACTGTATCTGCTTTTAATCTAAACAAAGCAGCTCTACGAGGGTCTAGCACACCACTAGTAATAGTGGATGTACCATTTAATGCTTTTGCTACATGGTCCGAAGCAAGGTACAATCTCCAACCGTATGTGTTTGTTGTCCCATCATATAATCTCCTACCAAAAGCATTATATATTGGATTTTGGTTTGCGGCAGAAGCAGCAGAATATCCTGGTTGGATTGTTACGTCGAAATCTACAAATTGAGCTCCAGTTAGAGAAGCCAACCCTGCATCCCTTAAAGTAATAGCCTCAGCATTAGTTGTTTCAGACATACGCATCAATACCCTTAACTTTACAGTATTTGCAAATTTCAGCCATTTTTCCATATCTCCGCCCATGATGACATCCTCTGTAGGATTAACAACAATGTCAGGATTCTCTTCATTATCATTGATAAGGGCAACAGCGGTGTCCAGCTCTGCTATAAAACTCTTATAGATATCAATCGACTTATCATACTTAGGTGCAACATTATTAACCCTTTGGAAAGCTTCAGAATAAGGCACATCATTGTATAAATCAACAATGTATTGCATATAATGCACTTTAAGTATTAATGCAATAGCTCTATGATAAACTAACAATGTATCTCCATCGATGATTGTTTGAAGGTTAGAAACAGCAGGATAAGTAGTATTCCAAATGCGTTGATAGAAGCTATTGTCAATTGCCAGGTTACACTCTTTGGTCAAAGGATTTCCAAACCAATAGATGTTTCCTGAATACGCATTCATAAATACATTTCCTAATCCATTCATACTTGATGCTAGCGGAACATAAGATGAAACCTCTGCAGAAGCTAATCTCATACGAGCACTAAGCTGATCTGATTGTGGATTATTTGGATCGATATTATCATCTAAACTGCAGGAAGATAAGATAAATCCAAACAATATTAGCATTGTTAATAATTTATACTTTTTCATTTTAATAATTTTTAAAAATTAAAACTAACATTAAATCCATAAGTTTTCAACACAGGGTACTGGTTATCATCAGCAATACCTTGAGAGTTCCCAGTTGTATTTGAAGTTTCAGGATCGTTATAGTGTAAGTTTCCATTACCCAATATTGTAAATGGGTTACGAGCATACACCCCTATTGTTACAGCCTCTAAATAGTTGCGAAGTTGTTTCTTGTTTAAAGTATAACTCAAAGCAATTTCACGAACCTTAAAAGCGGATGCGTCAAAAATGAAGTTTTCTCCAATTCTGTTATATATACTTGAGTAATAAGTTGAAACACCCTGATAATCATCACCTCCTGTTTTAACTGAAGTATTAGGGATGTATGAACCAGGATTCGCAGGATCTTCAATTACAGAATTTGGCATTATAAAACCACCTTGCGTACGATCAAATTCAGCCGATTCTTTCAACATTCCATTGAATGTGAATCCTTCAGCAGTATTAGAGTAGAATTTATGACCTGTTCTGTAATCCATCACTACACTAAACCTTAAACCTTTAAAGCTAACAGCAGTGCTCAATCCAAAAGTATGTTTTGGATCGGTCGTACCAAATTCAATCAATTCAGAAGTGTAAAGAGGGTTTCCTGTGGCTGCATCAATTATGATTCTACCTTCAGCATCTCTTTGGTATGCATTTGCTTTGATTAGAGGGAAACTTTCGCCTGCTTTTGCATAGATACCAACCATAGCATTAGCTTGTAGGGAAATCTCATCAGTAGCATCCGACACCTTCACTATTTCTGAATTTGCATGAGTATAAGATAGGTTCACATTCCAAGTAAGATCTTTAGTTCTTACGGGCGTAAGAGTTAAGTCAACTTCAACACCTTTCGTTCTCATCTTTCCAATGTTAATTTGATATAATGAAATACCAGAAGCACTAGAAGTTGTCTGATAGGTTATCATATCTTTGGTATCCGCTTGATATAAAGAAGAACCTAGGATAATTCTATTATCTAAAAATCCTAATTCAATTGTTAACTCTTTTGTAGTAATAAACTCTGGTTTGATATCAGGATTTGTGGGTTGTCTTGAATCACCGAATGATAAACCTCCTAGAGTTGGACCATCTAAAGCAAATGGAAATCCAGTACCTAAAGTTGCAACATCATTGATGTCATACCAATCAATAGAACTAGTTTTACCTACCCTAGTAATACTTGCAGCAATTTTTGAAGAACTTAACACAGAAGTTAACTCATCAAATACTTTAGTTGGAATAAATGAAACACCAACTGAAGGGTAGAAATATGAATTATTATTTTTGGGCAAAATAGAAGACCATTCATTTCTTGCTGTAGCATTGAGGTATAAGTAGTCTTTATATGCAAAATCCAAACTGGTAAATACTGCGTACGAGTTTTTATGATATGTACCATTGGGCAAATTTATTGGCGTTGTAGGTTTCGCCAGATTGTAAATAGCATATACTCCTGGAATAATTAAGTTAGTTCCTCCGGCAGAAGTTATACTATATGAATTATCCTGATAGTTAGTTCCTACTAAAGCTTTTAACCCCAAATCGTCAGTAAGTTTATAATCAAAATTCAACAATAAATCTCCATAGTAATCTTTTCTTGAACTATTATTCTTATTCAAAAAAGAGGAAATAGCGGAGGCATCTTCAAGATTATATCGCACAGTAGGAGCCCAATCATCACGATGGTTCAAATTTTCTCCCAATGAGTTTTGAAAATTCGCTACATATTTTACATTAATATGGTCATTGATTTTAAACCCAACTGTTGCAATTGCATTAAAATAGTCACTCTTATTATCGTATCTATTATGTTTAATAAACCAATATGGGTTAGTGTAATAGATGTTCCAACCGTAAGCTAAGTCTGGATAATCACTGTAACTTGTAATCGGAACATCACTAGAAGATTGCAACAAATCGTAATAAATACTAGAATTTGTTTGGGTTGTATTTCTATGCATGTAGTTAAAAATTCCTTCAATGTTCCATCTTCCCACTTCTATACCACCTTTAAACAATAAAGAATATTTTTCATATTTATCACCCTCAACTACGAAATTCCTTTTTCCATAGCCAGCAGAAAACAAGCCATATTTATTTTCACCACTTGCATCAATAGTAACATCAGTGCTTGAAGTGACACCAGTTACAAAGAAGTCAGCCACATTATCCTTTCCGAAAGGAGCATACACCTTTTTTAATGCTGCTGGATCATCAGGCATTGGATCAAAGTTTGATGGATTTACACTAATAACTCCATCATTATTATAGTCATATAGCGGCACACCATAAGTAACCACTTGCCCTGCAAAAGCTGGATCAGTAAATGCAGGTCCCCAAGCGCCATTTTCAACATTGATTTTTTCGCCGTCCCAACCTTGTCCATATTTGCGTTGTCTTTCTGGAAAATATGCAGGAGTATCGAAATCAACCTTTTGGTTTACTGTAACTCTTACATTATCAGTTTTTCTAGCACCAACAGTTGTTACCAAAATAACACCATTAACACCATCTGATCCATATAGAGATGCACCTTGGGCTCCCTTAATTACGTTAACAGTTTTGATAACTTCTGGAGGCAATTGTTGGAAAACAGAAGCAGAAGACTTTACCCCATCAATAACGATTAAGGCTTGATTATTACCAGTAATAGATCTTTTACCACGTAATACAATTGAGTTAGATTCTACAACACCACTATTGGTTAAGTTAATTTGCAAACCAGATACCTTTGCAGTTAATGCTTGAACAGCAGAAGGGCTACCAGCTGCATTCATATCTTTAGCACTTACAATCTTTTGGGAAGAAGTAACGGCATCTGGAATCTTTTTAACACCCATAGCAGTAATAACGACCTCTTCGATCTGTTTGGATTCAGACTCCATCACGGCATCAATAACAGTTCTACCTGCAATAGCTAAATCCTGGGTAACAAAACCAATAAAACTAAAAGTTAAAGATTGAGCATTCGCCGGAGCGCTAATTTCATACTTACCATTGACATCTGTGGATCCACCAATAGTAGTACCCTTTACAATAACTGAAACGCCAGGTAATGGCATTCCATCCTCGGAACTAGTAACCGTTCCGGTAATCCTTACCGTTTGTGCTTGCACCATTTGAATGCCTACAAGCAACAAACTTGCAAGAAAAACACATAGTTTTTTCATAGAACAAGTTTTAGGTTTACAATAGAGGTTAATAAATTTTCAACAAGGCTAAAGTAAAAAATATAAAACCTAAAAACAATAGCTTTTTTTAAAAAAAATTAACAAAAAATAACATTTAGGTTATCTTGAGAAGGTTAAATGCCAGAAAAAAAATAACAAAATGAATTACACAGCTTTCAAGTAAAAACATAGTACACTATAAAATCTTAAAAAATCAAATTTCAACAACTCATGTAAATAAAAAATCAATTAGGTCTAATATCCATAAAAAAAGAGAGTTGCAAAATGCAACTCTCTTTATAAAACAACTAATTAAACTTGTTTACTTCTCGGTATATATTTCTAATCCAAGAGCTCCAGCTAAATCATATCCTGGGAATCCTAAGTATACAGTTTTTAGTCCATATCCACCAGTTCCGTCAATATAGATAGATGGTCTTAATGTGAAATAATCAATATTACCATCGCCATCCTTATGTGCTATACTTTCCAAATCACCAACTTTATTGATTGCAGATGGAAGATAATATTTAACATACTTTCCAGCAGAACCTTGGTATAATAGATTGGAGTGCCAGAACTTATTCCATTTCACGTTATCATTATCACCATATACTGAGAAGATAATATAATCCTGAGTAGCACCGCCAATCCAGTTATCCCATTCTGCATCAACTAGTATACCTACGCTATAAGGGAAACTTATACGATAATCTTTAGGATTTTGTGTACTTTGCCAGAATCTAACCTGAGCCACTTTATAGAACGCCCATGAGTCATAAAACTGTGCAGTACCTTTCTCTTCCCAAATAGAAATTGCAGATTTTGCATAGTATGAGCCATACTCAGCGTTATAATCATTCACATAATTATCACCAAACCTTATTCCTAATCCGTATAAATCACCTTTAACGGCAGTTGGTTTCATAGTGATATCGAATGATACTGTATCAACACCTGCAGGGAAAGTAACAGTTGCAGGAACATTGAACACATTACCAGTATCACTTAACACTGTAAGAGGAACCTCTAAAGCAGCATCACCATTTCTACGTGCAACTTTTAAAGTAAAATTCAATCCAACTTGATCTACTTCAAACTGATTTAAATTACTCTTCAGGAAGAATACGCCTGCATTATCAGCAGGAACGGTAGGTCCGCTTACAACAGAATCTTCATACTCGCTACATGCTACCATTAGCGTTGTAGCTGCAACAAAGATTGCTAGGATTAATTTATTTATTTTCATAATTTATTTTAATGTAAAGTGAAACATTATAAATCTGGAACAGGAGTTGGTGCTGGTGCTGCAGGGTTGTTATCACCTTCCTCTAGACCAGGATTAGCTTGAATTTCAGCTTCAGGAATACGCCACAACAAAAGATTATCGCCAGCAGGGATGTTAAATATCATAGTAGCATTTGGATAACCACCGCCTCTACGATCAACACCAATACCTAAACGCATAACATCAAACCAGTTTAAGCCTTCGCCCCAAAGCTCTATACGACGATGACGGAAAACTTCCTGTTGGAAATTTGCTGCTGAATAGGTATAACTAGGATCACGATAAGTTTTAACAAAATTCTCAAGTGTAGTTACACCATCACCACCACCCATACCTTCAGCTTCTGCTTTAATAAGGTACATCTCTTCAACTCTCATTAAAGGAATATCGTTAGCATTTGTAGAGGTTTTTAAAACATTGTTATAAGGAGCAAACTTAACCTGAGTGTACGCAGGGTAACCATAGCCTACCATTGTAGTTTGTTGAGCTGCAGTCAAATTAGGAGATGTTTTGCTTGCATCCCACCACCAGCCTTTACGAACATCTGAAGCTGGAATAGTATTAAATAAAGCTTTATTAATTTGACGTCCTTTTGAGAAGTTAGCATAACCATAGTTCAATGAACCCATGTGCGAAATCCAGTTAACAATACCAGAAGTAACAACATCATCGGTTTCAGCGATAATAATACCCCACATCCAGTTATTCTCATCAACAGTCCAGAATGCTGGTTTATTAACATCGGTTAAACCTGCAGGAGCTCCCTCGAACTCAGCAATAGCACTTGTAGCATCGGCTGCAGCATCTGTCCAGTTTTGCATAGTTAAGTTAACGCGAGCACGTATACCATAAGCAACTGCTAAGCTAACATAACGTTTATCAGAGCGCACAACGCCTTCAGCCTCTGCCTCAGATAGTAAATTAATTGCTGTATCAATATCTGATTTAATTAGAGCGTAAACCTCCTCAACTGTAGCTCTTGGTGCTCCAGTTAATGCAGCAGCATTGGAATTCTCGTTGGTAATGATAGGAACACATGGAGCTGTTTGGTGACCAACATAGTTAAACTGATACAATTGAGCCAATACAAAATAACTAAAAGCACGTACTGCTAGTCCTTGTGCTAAATAATACTTAGACAAAGCTAACTCAGTATCATAAGGAATAGCTCCAATAACACGGTTTGTTGTGCTAATAATTGCATACATATCGTTCCAAACAATCTGCGACTCACGAGATGTATAGTCACGGTCAGTATAATCTAGATCATTTCCGGCCCAGTTGTATCCGTTATCATCAGAAACCATATCGTAACCATTCATATCAGTAAACATCATAACAGATGGATATCCAAAGTCGTTGTGACGACCTGCATTTAAAGCAGTTTGATTTGGCATGTACTGGTTAAACTGAGCAAAAATTGCATTTACAGCAGCAGATGCCTTGGAAGGGTCATTCTTATAAACTTCTTCTTTTTGAGAATCAGTTACAGTGCTTCCTTCAGGTAGAGTATCTAAATCTACGCACCCACCAAGAGCAAAGAAGGAAACTACCGTTAAACCTATTAAAAATTTCTTATTCATAACTAATTTATTAAATGTTAGAATGTTAATACAAGACCACCACTAACTGTTCTGATTGGAGTGTAAAGAGCAGTTGTTGCAGCTGTGAAACTTTGTCTTGGGTCTAGACCCTTACGAGCTGAAAATAATGCTACGTTATCAGCAGAAACGTAAACACGTAATTTTTGAATGTTAAGTTTATTAACAATGTTTGTAGGCAAAGTATATCCTAAAGTAACATTATTAAGACTTAAGTAATTAGAACTAATGATGAAACGTGTTGAAGTAGAACTTGCGTACGAATCGTAACTGCTTAAACGAGGAACATCAGTGTTTGTATTTTCTGGTGTCCATGCATTATAGATATCCTTATGCCAGTTGTTACCAGCAGAACCAGAAACACCACTATGCATTAATCGTTGATAACCACTATCATAAATCTTACCACCTAGTTGATATGCAAACTGAACAGACGCATCGAAACCATATGCATCAGCTGTAACACCAAAACCACCATAAACTTTTGGAAGTAAATCTTCAGTTGCAACTTTATACGACTGAGCTACAGAATAATCAGAAGTCTTGATAGCATTACCAGAACCATCTTCAGCCCAATACAAAGCTAAACCAGTAGCAGGATCAACGCCAGCCCAATCAACTAAGTACATTCTGTACATTGATTCTCCTTCTTCATAAATACGAGTACCATTAATTAAAATTCCTTGCAAATCAGGGTGCAACTCGTTAATTTTATTCTTAATCATTGTAGCGTTAGCATTAACGGTAACTTTGATCTTCTGAGTATTAATAACACTACTTGCAAGGTCAATTTCCAAACCAGAGTTTGTCATAGAACCAATATTCATTGGAATTTGGTTGTAACCTAAACTACCCGCAACAGGCTTGTAGTAAAGCATATCTTTAGATTTACGTCCAAAATACTCAATAGAACCAGAAAGCAAACTGTTGAAAAGATTAAAATCGGCACCAATATTATAGGTAGTAGATGTTTCCCATGTTAAATCTGGGTTACCTTTATAAGTTCTGTAACCATCAGAGAACACACCGTTAGCACCAGTCATCTGATACTGATCTTGCCATGCATAGTAGTTGCCAATAGCATCATTACCCTGTTGACCAAAAGAGAATTTTAATTTCAACATGTTAACCCAGTTTAGGTTAGACATGAAAGATTCATTGTTAATCATCCACGCAGCACTAGCAGCCCAGAAATCACCCCAACGTTTATCAGGATGGAAACGAGACGAAGCATCGCGACGATAAGAAATGTTTCCAAAATAAGTGTCTTTGTAATTGTAATTAACACGTCCAAACATACCCTGAGTTGAGTAGGTATTCTTGTAACCACCACCTTGCAAATTATCTATAGCATTGCTGATATAGTAGTTCTCAGGATTATATAGGTTCTGTCCATTAGCATAAAGAACCTCATATTGATAGGTATAACCATCGTAACCAGCAGTAATGTCAAAATGGTTGTCCTCGTTCAAATCAAACTTATACAATGCAACATACTGTTGATCGAATCCGACAGTGCGATCTTGCTCCTGATAAGCAGTTCCACCATACGCAGCACTTTGTCCCATATATGCATTACCTAAATCACTATACTTAGTATTATCTAAGTTAAGACCATACTGAGCAGTTATTTTTAACCCTTTAATAGGTGTAAGTTCTCCAAACCAACTACCGTTCATGATATCCATGATATAATCGGTTTTATTATAGGTTAAGTCACCTGCAGGGTTAGCAATTGACATAAACGAGCGATTGAAGTTTGTGCTATTGCCATCGCCATAATCGTAAACCTTACGACCTTGATTTAATACAATTTGCTTAGTAGCAGCATCACGTACATAGATAGGATAAACTGGAGCTATATAGTTAGCAATAAAGAAAGCGTTTCCGCTAGAGTTGGTAGTAGTTTGCTCACCAGGGTATAAACTCTTAATCTTATTGTAGCTGATGTTTGCACCTACCTTTAACCATTTTTTAATTTTTTGGTCAGCATTGAAACGTCCTGAGAAACGATTGTAACCAGAACCAGACACAATACCTTTATCATCCAAATAACCAAAAGATAAACGATAGTTCTGAACTTCGCTTCCACCAGAGATTGACAAGTTATACTCTTTTCTCATATTGTTAGAGAAAGTTTCGTCAGCCCAGTTGTCAGGAGTATAGAAATACTCACCATCGCTATAACCTAAAGTTGCATTAGGGTTAAGTTTCCCATTTAATCCTATTAATAGTTCACCTGTAGGAACAGTATAAATTTGATAACCGTAACCACCTTCGCTATTCATAGTAATTCTAGAGTTAGCGTATGAGTTGGCCTGAGTTGGAGAATATCCTAAACTGTATATACCAGCATTATATAAAGCTTTATAAACAGTTTCGGTGTAATTCTGAGCACTAGTTAAAACTTCGTAGTTTTTGATAGATCTTGAGTTAATACCCATTTTCATATCAAAATTAATTTGAGATCTAACTGCAGAACCCTTCTTGGTGGTAATCATAATAATACCGTTTGCACCGCGTGCTCCATAAAGTGCAGTTGATGCTGCATCTTTAAG
>JAEXVC010000146.1 GCA_023406715.1 Bacteroidota bacterium
TGCGCTCTTTTAGGAAAGCAACCTCTTTGCCATCGGGGGAATATGCAGGCTGGAATGTTTCTTCTGGAATGGAAACAATAGGTTCCTCCTTTAATAAAGTTGACAAGGCGAAATTAGGTTCATCGGCAGATAAAACTGATGTTTGGTAGATATTCCAGCTGCCATCGCGTTCCGATGCGTATAGTAACTTTTTACCATCGGGGCTAAAGCTAACCGAGCGTTCCTGTTCAGGAGTATTAGTAATACGTTTTGTGTTATTATGGTCAGTTGAGGTCACAAAAACATCACCCCTTATAATAAATGCAATTTCTTTACTATCTGGCGAAACTGCCATTTCGGTAGCACCTCTGGATAGGGATTCAAACTTTATTTCCTGTTCAGTTTTATCGGCAGAAATATTGATAGCAACTTTCTGGGGGATGCCATTTAATGGTTGTGTGTAAATTTCGCCATTGTAGTGAAAGCAAAAAGTATTATTTGCAAACGATAAAAACCTAACTGGATGCTTGGTAAAATTACTGATAGTCTTGGGTTGGCTCGTTAATTCAATGTCCTGAGAGGTGATATTAAAACTTCCATTTATTTCTGATAAGTAGTAAATGGTTTTTCCATCGGCCGAGAAAACAGGGTTTCTGTCTTCGCCTTCAAAAGAACTTATTTTTTTATGTGTTTTAGACTGTGTGTCGTAAATCCAGATATCCCGAGTTACTGACGATTGATGGTGCTTTCTCCAATTATCTTCATAACCCTTACTGTCATGGTAGGCAATATATTTACCATCGGGGCTAAAAACAGCGCTTTCGGCAGGTGTTGTAAGCACTTGTTTAATTCTACCGCCAGCAACTGGTACTGAGTATAATTCAGAAAGAACATCGCTGGGGAAAAGGATATTTTTTGCATCGTCCTGAATTGATGCTTTGAAAATAATTTCTTTCCCATCGGTGGTAAATGTTGATGGATATTCGTTTGCAGAGTGAAATGTTAGACGGATTGGCTCACCGCCTTCGGCAGGAATTGTAAATATGTCGAAACCTCCATTCCTGTTAGATGCAAAAGCAATAGTTTGACCGTCGGGCGACCAAACGGGCATGTAATCGTATGCCGGGTTTGTGGTAAGAATTCGGGCATCGCCACCATTAGATGACACCTTATAAATATCACCTTTATAAGAAAATGCAATAAACTTTCCGTCGGGCGATATGGCAGGATAGCGCATCCACAAAGGGGTGGAATTGGCTTGGGCAAAAAGGTTAACCGTTGCAAGTATAGCAATAATTAACAGGAGTAGGTTTTTCCTCATAAGGCAGTTTATTAGGTTGTTTTAATGTTTTAAGTTAATATAGTTTTGATTGATAGAACAACAATTTGGTTTAACGTATAAAACAAAGTTATGAATTAAAGTTCTAAATATTAGTAAACAAGTATTTCGAAAATGTGTTTATAATTTTTAATTGATTAAATTCTCAAAGTGCTTGTTATTGCTGGGTTTTAATACATTGTTTTAAATTAAATTTTATGAAGATTATTTTATATTTTTTATTCGTAATAATAAATATCCTGATAAAATACTGACTAACAAAGCGATAATTTTTACTAAATTGTTGCTTTATTTTATTAATTATTTACATTTGCATTTTATTATGTATTTATTTTATAAATTCAGAGAATGCTTGCATTGTATTTATTTGATTTATAAATTTATATAGTTCATTCTAAAATAGAAATTCTAATTATAACCAATAATTAACCTAAATGAAAAAAATTTCGCTTACCCAAAATGAAGTCAACGAATTGGTTGACCTCTATCAAACCGAGATAGATAGAGCACAACGGAGAATTGCAAATTTAAAAGCAATTCTTAAAAAGATATCCGAAGGAAAATCTTTGACCGATGATGATAAGGTTGAAGTTAAAAAATCGACAAAAGAGCCAGTTGCTGAGCCCAAAAAGAGAGGCAGAAAGCCTAAAGTTCAAAAAGAAAAAGCAGTAGAAGTAAAAGCAGAGCCCAAAAAACGAGGCCGTAAGCCAAAAGCTCAAAAGGAAAAGGCTGAAGCAGTTAAGGCAGAACCAAAAAAACGTGGCAGAAAACCAAAGGTAAAAACAGAGGCTGCAATAGCAAAAAAAGCAGAGAAAGTTTCTAAAAAGAAAGTTGTAAAAACTCCAAAGGTAAAGGAACCAAAAAAACGTGGTCGCAAGCCAAAACCCGTTCGCAAATCAATTAAAACAGGGAAAGGCGAAGATAAAGTAAAATGGATTGATTTAATTTATGATATTTTGCGTAGCAAAAAATCGTTAATGTTATCAAATTCGCTAACTCTTGCAGCAATGGAACGTTTAGGCATTGCCGATGCCGATAAGGATAGAGTTAGAATGGCAATTTCTACAAATCTAACCCGTTTAACTAAGTACGATAAAACCATCAATAAATACTCACAGGAAGGCACAAGTGGTTCATTCTACGGACTTTCTGAATGGTTCGACGACAAAGGGAAATTAAAAGCAGAATTCAAAAACAAATTGATGTAGATTATATTCTTCCCAGACAAAAGGCCGCTTAAGCGGCCTTTTTCTTTTTGCTAATTTATGGTAGTTTTGCAAAAAGATAAATTATGATTAGAGTAGTTGATGTAATTGCCACAGGTGTTCGAGAAGTTATCAAGGAAGAACGCTCTTTAGACCAAGTTACATCGTTTTGGCTTAAGCAGAATAAAGGTTGGAGTAGAGAAGAGAAAGGTTTTTTTGCAGAAACATTATCCGATGTAATTAGATGGTGGCGACAATTAAACGAACTAAAATTCGCCAATGAAATTAATTATGGAAGCGAGTACCATAGCGCTGTAATTAATTATATAGCATTAAATTACGACATTAGCGCTGTACATGGAGTTTTAACTTCTGGTTTGCAGAAAAAAATTAAAGCGGCTTACAATAATTTAAGTACATCAGTTGCTATTCAAGAATCTATACCCGACTGGTTGCAGGATTTGGGAGTTAAAGAACTTGGAGAAAGTTGGAATTTAGAAATAAAAGCGCTCAATAAATCACCCGAAATTATTCTTAGGGTAAACAAACTTAAAAGCAATCGCGATGAACTTTTAAATTGGTTTAAACGCGAAAAGTTTAAAGCAGAACCAATGGATTTACCCGATGCTATTCGTATTGTCGAACGTACAAACATATATAGGTCGGAGGCATTTATGCTAGGAATGTTTGAGCAGCAGGATCATTCGTCGCAGCTGGTTGCTCCATTTTTGGATGTTGCCCCTGGAATGCGCGTAATTGATGCCTGTGCAGGCAATGGTGGAAAAACGTTGCATTTGTCTAGTTTAATGGCCAATAAGGGGCGAATTATAGCAATGGACACAGCCGAGTGGAAGTTAACCGAGTTAAGGAATAGAACTAGACGCGCTGGCGCATCAATTGTGGAAGCAAAGGTTATTGAGTCCAGTAAAACAATAAAAAGATTAAAGGATAGCGCTGATAGACTTCTGCTTGACGTTCCTTGTTCGGGCTTGGGAGTTTTGCGTCGAAATCCAGATTCTAAGTGGAAATTAACCCCTGAACGTATTGATGAGTTACGTCGAATTCAGGAGGATATTTTGAATCGTTACTGGATTATGGTTAAACCTAAAGGAAAATTGGTTTACGCAACATGTAGCATTCTTCCATCGGAGAATGAGAATCAGGTAAAGCGGTTTATCGAAAAGTATGATGGACAGTTTGTGCTTGAGGAGGAACAAAAAATATCACCAGCACAAAGTGGTTTCGACGGGTTCTATATGGCGCGGATTCGGAGGGAGTTTTAATTATTATAGCAAATTTTGCTGATATATAAAAGGGTTGCTTTTTGCAACCCTTTTATTTTTATCATTATAATAAAGGTTACTCCTTAACAATGCTCCCAATTAAAGTTGCAGGTGTACAATCGGCTATTTTTACAAAAACAAAATCGCCAATTTTATAATTTTCCCTAGGGAAAACAACTACTTTATTATGGGTTGTCCTGCCATAGAATTGCTCTTTTGATTTTTTTGATTCTCCTTCAATTAAAACCTCGAAGCTTTTACCAATATCCTTACGTTTGCTAATTTCCGAGAGTTTTCCTTGTAAATCAATAATTTCGGTTAAACGGCGAGTTTTAACATCTTCGGGAACATCATCCTCGAATTTGTTTGCAGCTTTGGTGTTGGGTCGTTCCGAGTACTTAAACATATAGGCAAAATCGTAGCCAACCTCCTGCATTAAACTTATGGTTTGGTCGTGGTCAAGCTCTGTTTCAGTACAGAAACCTGCAATTATATCGGTAGATATTGAGCAGTCGGGAATAATCTCGCGGATAGCAGCAATTCTTCCTAGGTAATCCTCGCGGGTGTACTTGCGGTTCATCAACTTAAGCATTCTGCTTGAGCCCGACTGAACGGGAAGATGTATGTGGTTGCAGATGTTTTCGTACATAGCCATTGTATGTAAAACATCGTCTGAAAGGTCTTTGGGGTGCGATGTGGAGAACCGAACTCTTAGGCGTGGGTCAACCAATGCAACCATCTCCAGCAAATCGGCAAAATTTGTGGTATGTTTAATCAACCCTTTTGTTTCTGCCCACTTGTATGAGTTTACGTTTTGTCCAAGTAAAGTAACCTCGCGGTAGCCTGCATCAACCAATTCTTTAACCTCTTTAACAATTGTTTGAGGGTCGCGGCTACGCTCAACACCACGGGTGTATGGAACAACACAGTATGTGCACATGTTGTTGCAACCTCGCATAATTGATACAAATGCGGAAACGCCGTTCTTATCTAATCTTACAGGGCTAATGTCGGCATATGTTTCCTCGCGCGATAGGAGTACATTAATTCCTTTTTGTCCATCCTCGGCAGCACGGATAAGTACAGGAAGTTCGCGGTAAGCATCGGGACCAACAACAATATCAACTACTTTTTTATCCTCCAAAAGGTGATTCTTTAACCTTTCGGCCATACAACCAATAACACCAACAAGTAGAGATGGTTTTCCCTTTTTGATTTGCGAAAAAACATCTAAGCGACCAAAAACTCTGGTCTCGGCATTCTCTCTAATTGAGCAGGTATTAATTAGAATTACATCGGTTTCGTTAATGTTGCTTGTAATGGCATACCCGTTGGCTGTAAGGATTGAAGCAACAACCTCGCTGTCGTTAACATTCATCTGGCAACCATAGGTTTCAATGTAAACTTTTTGTCTATCTTCACTATTTACGGGCGAAAAGTCCTCGAAAATATTTGCGTCTTCTGCGTTAAAATCCATCGAAATAAAATTTTTACAAAAATAGGAAAATGATTTTAAATGGCTTGTAATATTGATGAATGTCAACTTAAAGATTCAGATTAGAAATTGATGAGAACCAAAGTTCTTGAAGAACCTCAAAATATTAAACAGTTTTTTTGTTTGGAACTATCTACAAATTACCTTTGCATTTACAAAACTGAAAAAATAAAATAATTCGTATGTCAGGGCATAATAAATGGTCAACAATTAAAAGGAAGAAAGGGGCGTTGGATGCAAAGCGCTCTCAGGCATTTTCAAGAATTATTAAGGAGATAACTGTGGCTGTTAAGGAGAGCGGTGGCGACCCCGATGGTAATCCTCGCTTACGTATGGCTATAAATAACGCTAAGGGCGTAAATATGCCTAAGGATAATATTCAAAGGGCGATTGCGAAGGCCGAAAAAGACCCCGATAACTTAATGGAGTTGACTTTTGAGGGATATGGACCCGGTGGAGTTGCCTTGTTTATTGAGTGTTTAACCGATAATAACAACCGCACAGTTAGTGCAATAAGAACCATTCTTACTAAAAAAGGAGGTAGTCTTGGCACTAATGGTTCTTTAGCATTTATTTTTGAGCGTAAGGGTATTTTTACTATTAAAAAGGAGAAGGTAAACCTTGATGATATTGAACTAGATTTGATTGATTCGGGAGCTCAGAACATTGAGGATAACGGTGAAAGTTATATCGTAACCACAGCGTTGGAGGATTTTGGCCGAATGAACAAAAAGTTGGAGGAACTTAAAGTTGAGGTGGAGAATGCAAGTTTGCAACGTATTCCAAACGATTACAAAACCACCGACACATCTACAGCCCTTAAATTACTTAGAATTGTGGACGACATTGAGGATAACGATGATGTGCAAAGTGTGTACCACAACCTAGAGATTACCGATGAGGTTATGGCTGCCATGGAGAACGATTAGTACTTGTTAAGAGAAGAAGTTTGCATAACCATTTAAGTTTTCACTATATTGGCCATTGATATAAATTTCAGTGGCCATTTTTTAACCAAGCCTATGAGTGCTGAGTACATCCTATCGCTCGACCAAGGAACATCAAGTTCTAGGGCTATTCTGTTTGATAGATTCCAACAACCGCTTGGAATTGAACAGATGGAGTTTACCCAACATTATCCTGCCGATGGCTGGGTGGAGCATAATCCCGAGGAAATTTGGGAAACTCAACTAAAAGTGGCTAATCAACTTATTGCAAGGCTTAAAATTAGCCCAGAAAGTATTGCCGCTATAGGCATTACAAATCAGCGCGAAACAACCGTTGTTTGGGATAGAGAAACAGGAAGACCAGTTCACAATGCAATAGTTTGGCAGGATAGACGCACTGCCGATATTTGCGAAAAATTGAAAGCAAGCGATTTTGCCGAATATGTTATGAAAAGTACGGGTTTAGTTATTGACTCATACTTTTCTGCTACAAAGCTTAATTGGATACTAAAGAATGTACCAGGTGCAATGAATCTGGCACTCAAAGGTAGACTGGCTTTTGGGACAATCGATACTTGGTTACTTTGGAAGTTAAGTGGCGGAAAAATTCACACTACCGATGTTTCCAACGCATCGCGTACAATGCTTTTCAATATTACCACGATGTGTTGGGACGAAGAAATTCTTCGATATTTTGGCATTCCTAAAGCGATATTACCTGAAGTAAAAGCTTCGTCAGGTATCTTTGGTTATACTGAGCCAGGAGTTATTGGGGGCAAATCTATTCCAATCGCGGGAATTCTTGGCGACCAACAAGCGGCATTGTTTGGGCAGCGCTGCTTGGAGCCGGGCGAATTAAAGAATACATACGGTACAGGCTGTTTTATGCTGATGAATACAGGAGATAGAATTGTTAGCACCCAATCGGGTTTGCTTTCTACTGTTGCGTGGCAAATTGGCGATGAAGTGACATATGCACTAGAAGGTAGTGTTTTTATTGCTGGTGCAGCAATAAAATGGCTTCGCGATGGTTTAAAGATTATCAAAACAGCCTCGGAAACAGAAAATATTGCCACTTCCGTTACAAGCAGCCACGGCGTTTATGTTGTGCCTGCATTTACAGGTTTGGGCGCACCCTACTGGGATATGTATGCTCGTGGAGCAATTGTTGGTATTTCGCAGGGTGTAACCGATAAACATTTGATTCGTGCCACTTTAGAATCGCTTGCATACCAAACCCGCGACATTGTTGGTCTAATGGAGGATAATTCTGGAATTGCGCTCAAAAGCCTTAAGGCCGATGGTGGCGCTTCGGCAAACAATTTTATTATGCAGTTCCAGGCTGATATACTGAATGTTCCCGTTGAATGTCCAACTTCAACTGAGGCTACCGCACTGGGTGCGGCACTGATGGCAGGTTTAGGAGTTGGTTTTTATAGTTGGGACGATATTAAAGCGGAGATTCCAGGGAAAAAGGTTTACCGTCCGCATATGTCGTTTGAGCTTCGCTCTAAACTCTATAAAGGATGGAAAAAGGCGGTTAAACGTGCTCAGGATTGGGCTGAAGATGGTTTGGAATAATAATTGGAGTAAAAAGAAAAATATTTGAATGATGAATAAATTACGAAACTTAGTTTTATTTCTGCTTTTAGGAGTTGTATTTTCCAGTTGCTCTAAATATCAGGGAATCGACATTAAAGGAGTAAAGGATGTTAAATTCAAAGGGATGCAGGATGGTGTAATATTTTTGAATCTTACCTTTGATGTGAATAACCCAAACTCAAAGAAAATTGTGATAAAACATTTTGAGTTTAATGCTTGGTTAAATAATAGGGAGCTAGGAAAATTAGTTAGTACTGGAAAAATAACATTATCGCCAGGAACAAGAGCGGATTACGAAGTTCCTGTTGAGATAAAACTCCGTACTGCTGCCGATGCGTTTAAGTTGCTAGGAACTGGGAAAAAGTTATTGTCGATGATAACAGTTGAGGGATATGTTAAGGGAGGCCGTTTCCCAATTGTTAAAAAAATAAAAATTCCTAAACAACCTCTCGATAGTTTAATGAAATCGCAACAGGATAAGCTAGTTATAACAGATACATTATCAACAGGCGATAAGGGTGGTAATAATTAGCATTCAAAACATTTTGCTAAATTTGCAGCATAATTTCAAGGTAAAAATGAGAGGAATTTTATCAATATTATTAGTGCTATTCTCTGCAGCAGCGTTGTTTGCTCAGGAGTTAAATGGTGGTAGTGAAATTGATAATATTATTAAACGTCTTCAGGAGAGTAAGCCAAATCAGGGGAAAGTTATAGTAAAGCAGGATGCTCAAATTGCAAATTTACTTGATTTACACGTGTTGCAGAATGCAAAAAATCCCGGGATGCACGGCTTTAGAATTAGAATTTTCTTTGAGTTAGGTCAGAATGCAAGACGAAATTCAGAGGAGTCCATGCGAGTTTTTATGGAAAAGTATCCGGGTGTGAAGGTTTACCAAAGTTACGATAATCCATATTGGAAGATTTCTGTGGGCGATTACCGCTCTAGAGAGAGTGCTCAGAAGTTTTACCAGCAACTTCTAGTGGATTACCCCAAAGCATTTATAATCCCGGATTGGATTAATTTCCCATCATTAGAGTAGTAAATATGCAAACAATGTATATTCAGCCAAAAATAGCAGTTCCAAAAAGAATCCGAGAGGATGAAAATACGAGTCTGGCTATTATTGGCTCTTTTCATTTGAGCAAGTTTAGCGGGAGGCACTATTATCAAATAGGAAACGTGTCTCCAAGAGTTGAACTATTTACGAGAAAAAGAGTGTAATATTGCAGGTAGATTAATCGTCTACCTTTTTTATTGAAAGGAAAATTGTATGAGCGAGCAAATCAAACACGAATGCGGAATTGCATTAATCAGGTTGCGTAAACCGTTGGAGTACTATCAGCTTAAGTATGGCACTTGGAGATACGGGTTGCATAAGCTTTACCTGTTGATGGAAAAGCAGCACAACCGTGGGCAGGATGGAGCAGGGTTAACTTCCGTAAAGTTTGATTTGGAAGCAGGTAGAAAGTATATCGATAGGGAACGTTCAAACTCCTCTTCGCCAATTAAGGACATTTTTGATGTGGTAAATAAGGGCATCAACAAATACTCTACTAAACCCGATTTAATTAATGACCCTGTTTTTGCAAAGCAAAACATTCCATTTGCCGGAGAGCTTTACCTTGGACACTTACGCTATGGCACATTTGGCAACAATTCCATAGATTACGTTCATCCTGTAATGCGCGATAACAATTGGAAGTCGCGTACTTTGGTACTTGCCGGGAACTTTAACATGACCAATGTTGATGAACTTTTCAAAAAGTTGGTGGACCTAGGTCAGCATCCTCGCGATTATTCTGACACTGTTACAGTGCTAGAGAAAATTGGTCATTTCCTAGATGAGGAGAATCAGCAGCTTTTCCGTCAGTACAAAAACGATGGATTCTCGAATATGGAAATCAGCAAGCTAATTGCCGATAATATTAGTGTATCGAAAGTTTTACAGGCGGCCACAAAGGATTTTGACGGTGGTTACGCAATGGCTGGTTTAATTGGACATGGCGATGCTTTTGTGGTACGAGACCCTTGGGGAATTCGCCCTGCATTTTACTATGCCGATGATGAGATTGTTGTAGTGGCATCGGAACGTCCAGTTATACAAACTGTGATGAATATCGACGTAAATGAGGTTAATCAGATAAAACCTGGATATGCGCTTATAATGAAGCGCAACGGAGAGGTGAGCCACGAGGAAATCCGAATTCCGCAAACACGGAAATCGTGTTCGTTCGAGCGCATCTACTTTTCGCGTGGTACCGATAAGGATATTTATACCGAACGTAAGAAACTAGGAGAACTCCTTACGCCAACCATTTTAAAAGCAATAAACTACGACCATGCAAACACCGTTTTCTCATATATCCCCAACACTGCCGAAACAGCATTTTATGGAATGGTTAAAGGGGCTGAGGATTACCTTAAAACCGAAAAGAAAAGGATGATTCTGGAGAAAGGTTCATCGTTAAGCGAGAAGGATTTGGATGAGATTATCTCGCTCCGATTGCGGGTTGAGAAGATTGCGGTTAAGGACGTTAAGCTCCGCACGTTTATCACTCAGGACAAGGGAAGGGAAGACCTTGTTGGCCACGTTTACGATGTTACCTACGGATTAGTAAAGGATAACGTTGATAACCTAGTTGTGATTGACGATTCTATTGTAAGAGGAACAACCTTGCGTGAGAGTATTCTTCGAATACTGGATAGGCTTAAACCAGCAATGATTGTAATTGTGTCATCGTGCCCACAAATTCGCTACCCCGATTGCTACGGAATTGATATGGCAAAGCTTGGCGATTTTGTTGCATTTCGTGCCGCAATAGATTTGTTAAAGGAAACAGGGCAGGAGAGCGTTATTAACCATGTTTACAAGCAGTGTAAGGCTCAGCAAAATCTTCCCAAAGAGGAAATAATTAACTACGTAAAGGAAATTTACAAGCCATTCACAGTTGAACAAATCTCCGATAAGATTGCCCAGCTACTTACGCCAAAGGAAATGAAAGCCAAGGTGAAAATTGTTTTCCAATCCATCGAAAACCTACACGAGGCCTGTCCTAACGATTTAGGCGATTGGTATTTTACTGGAAATTACCCAACACCAGGCGGAAACAGAGTTGTAAATAACTCGTTTATCAACTTTATTGAGGGCCGAAATCAGAGGGCGTATTAGTCCTCTTTATTTCTTTTTATGCCTAGATGATATTTTTCCTTGATTTTCTTAATGAAAGTGGCAATGTGTCGCTCAACTTTATGCTGGTAAATATCAGGAATTGTAATTAGTATTCCAGTTTCCTCTACTTCGCCAAACTCATGGTTAATTACCGTTCCAAATACCTTCATTGACGGGCTGATGTTCATGTAAGAGTTAATAAGCGGAGGAATTTTCTCGCCCAAATCACGTATCTTTTGCGAAAGAATTTTATAATCCTCATTATAGGAGTTCCCTGTAAATATCTTTGCAAGAGCGGCTCTATCCAAATCAACCTCTATAGGATTAATAGGGATAACTAAGCCTTCATTATCCTTGAAATATTTTTCGAAAAAGTAGAAAAGTAGATTTCGAGCTTCAACATTGTAGGTATTGTACATTGTTACTTTTCCGAAAAAGTATTTTATGTGTGGATTTAAAACGATTAGCGCACCTAAACCATCCCAAAGGTTATCCAACGCATAAAGTCCTTTTCCAGAACGACTTAATGCTTGATATTTAGGTTGTACAAATGACCGTCCTAGTTCAATCATTTGGGGCATATAGTCATTCTTGAACTTTTCGGAAAAGTTAAATAGATGCTTGGTGGAAAGGTTGATTTCTTCTCCTTTAGTAGGGTCTACACTGTGGAAACGATACCCTCCAAGAATTTCCTCCTCCTTGGGGTCCCATACAATTAATTGCTTGTAGCAATTTTCGCAGGTGTCGTAGTCGTCAATATCTACCTCGAAACCAGTACCACCGCCTGCCGACCTAAACGTTAATTCTCTAAGTCTTCCAACTTCGCGCATTAAATTTGGAGAATTCTTTGCAGTAAAGATGTATAACTCGTTATTGGCGTTATTGGTATGCCTTACAAACCTTTCTGGGGTTAACTCCGCAAGAATAAGTTTTTTGTCGACTGGTTCAATTATATGTTTCATTGCATGTAATGCTAGGGTGCAAATTTACTCTTAAATTAGTTTTTGGGCTTCATATTGTAAACAATATTTTTTACCCATTTTGCCCATTCGTTAGGATTTTTTGAGTTATCGAAGGTGTTGTATGGAATGGGTTTTCCTATTCTAACTGTAATGCTTTTACCTTTCTGCTTGAACATCTCATCAACCAGGTATAGCATTTCAATGTTGGCTTTGATTCCCAAAGATTTTCTGAACTTTGCAAGATTGTAAAAGAAGCGGGAATTTTTCCCACTAAAGAATACAGGAACAATGTTTCGCTGATGCTGAATTGCTTTGGTAATAAAACTTTTCTTCCACTCTAAATCCTCAATTTTCCCATTTTGCTTCCGAGAGCAAAGCCCTGCAGGAAAATACAGTATCTGTGTTGATGAAGCATAGGCATCTTCGAGCATCCGAGCATTCTGGGATGATTGTGCACCATGCTTATTTACAGGGATAAACACGGTGTGTAGC
>JAEXVC010000223.1 GCA_023406715.1 Bacteroidota bacterium
CATTAAGGTAGATTGAATACCACCATGAAGAACTCCTGCATAACCTTGGTAAAACTCATGCGCAAGCCAACTTGTTTCAACGGTTTTAGTCTCGTCATCATACCAAAAGGTTAAATTTAAACCGATAGGGTTTCTTGTTGAACAACAAAAGCATTTGTGGTCAGGGAGTTGTGTGTATGGATTGTTGAGTTTTCTTTTCATATTTCGAATATTTGACTCTTAACGTTTTATTTTGCAATTTTAAAAACTATTTAACAAAACAACTGTTAAAAACGTATGTTTATTTTAAACTCATTTTCTAACTTTGAGAAAAAATAATGATATGGACTCCAAACAAGGAAATGCAACCCGTTTGAAGTTAATGGAAACAGCCCGTGAACTCTTTATTGCTAAAGGAGTTGATAGGGTAGGGGTACGTGAAATTGCTACTAAAGCAGGAGTAAACCTTTCGTTAATGAATTACTACTTTCAGAGTAAAGAGAATTTACTTGAACAGATATTTGAAACTTCCATTAAGGAGGATGGACAACGACTCCGTCAGATCCTTAATACCGATAAGCCTCTTGACCAAAAAGTTAGAGAGTATGTATACGAGTATATTGATGTGTTAAGTAATGATCCGTTGCTGGTTCCTTTTGTATTATCAATAATTAATAGGAATGCAGAGCAAGCTCCACGCTTAAAATCTGTTCATACACTATACAATACCGAAGCATTTTCCAAGCAAATCAAGACTGAGGTTGATAAGGGTAACATAAAACCTGTTGACCCAGAGCAGTTTTATATTAGTATGGTTTCGCTAATTCTTTTTCCTTTTGCTATTAAACCCTTGGTGAAATATAGGCTAGGGTTAGCCGACGACGAAATGGCCAAGGTGCTAAAATCCAGAAAGGAACATGTTTACGAAATGCTAATGGCCAGTTTAAAGAAGTAATTCTTTCAATAATTATAATATAACACATGGGAGTTTTTTCGACTCCCTTTTTTTGTTGCAGTGGGTTTTGTTTTAAAGCCAATATGAATACTAATTTTCCTAAAAATATGCATGCTTGCTCTTATACCATAAAAGATATCTGGTGATCAGAAAAATAATTAAGTATCAATTACCTATCAAATTACATTGATTTTCTTTAATAAAGCGCTAACTTTATTCTTTGTTACCCCATTAGTTTAAAATAATTCAAGATGAAACGAGAAAAGTATATTCCATTCGATAAGGAATTTCTACTTGAACAACAATTAGTTGATTTTAATGCTGATAAAAAAGAAGCCGAGGATTTTAAAAAATTCTTTGATATACTCGAGCATTACTTTCACTACGAAGCATTCAACCTTAACCGTAAATTAAAACAGAACTATGCCTTATTCGATCCGGATTTAACTGCAAAAGAGCGTGAAGGATTTATTGGGAAAAGTGACCTGTCAGTTTTTAAAGAAAATCTTTATAAAGTTCTTGAGCGAGGAAATTATGTTCAGGTTGATAAGGAAACAATTGATGAAGCTTTCAAAAATTCTGATTTGATAGGTTTGAAGCTCGCAATCGATTTTAATGATTTTAGAGATTATGGGATATTTGTTCGAGGGCATCATAAAACGAAGGAGAAGGTTACACGGTTTTTTATTTTCAAAAAAGAAATTGAATTTGAGTACTACGATCGAGTAATGATTTACTTAAACTATAACGACGCAAATTACTTTAACGAAAAGAATATCCGCATAAGCAAATTGCCATTCGATCCAGGATGTATCGTATTAAAAATTTTCAAACGTGTTCCAAAAAACGATCTTGAAACTATATTTCCAAATGCAGTACCCAAAATGTCTAATATTGATAAAATACTGTTTTGGGTACCAGGTATTGGTGGTGGAATTTCTCTATTGGCTTCAAAAGTAATTCCCGCATTAGTTGCAATGTATGGAGCCTACAAATCAGGCGAAACAATAGATTTGCTGGACAGCAAAACCTCCCTTAATCAGGGGTTAATTGCACTTGGGGTACTGGGCGGTTACTTGTTCCGCCAGTATAGTAGTTTTGTGAATAAGAAAATTAAATATTCCAAAATGCTTTCGGATAGTCTTTATTTCAAAAATCTTGGGAATAATAGCGGAGCATTTTACTCATTACTAAACTCGTCGGAGGAAGAGGAGTTAAAAGAAACAATTCTAGCGTATTCCTTTTTAAATAGAAGCAAGGATCCGTTAACGGCAAAAGAACTCGACAGTCAAATTGAGGCATGGTTTATAACAAAGCATAATACTGATATTGATTTTGATGTTGAGGATGCATTATACAAATTGAAAAGTATTGGTCTCGGTTCTGAAACTAATGGTAAATGGAAGGTAATTCCTTTGGGTGAAGCTCTTATTAGAATAGATGAAATATGGGATGAGATTTTTGAGTACAACCAAAAGTAATTTGATTTAAATTGAAATAACGATCAGCAACAACAGTTTAATTAAACATATTGGATAATGACAAAGTCGAAAAAGATCTTGAATAGTGTTAGCAACTTAAAAAACATTATCAGAGTTGAGGAGGGTAAGCATATTTGGCAATTCTCCCGTGTAGGTGGAGTTAATAGGGTAAACCTCGATAGAGGATCGGATTTGCTTTCACTCGAATATCTAGATCAAAAACTTTGGACTGCTTTGAGTTGTCCTGTTCATGGATTGGAAATTGATCCAAGAACGCTTGAGTTAATTGATAAAGATAAGGATGAACGAATTAGGGTGCCAGAAGTCCTTGATGCTGTAAAATGGTTAACCTCTCTTATTAAAAATCCCGACGAACTGGTAAAAGAAAATAAAAGTCTTCCTCTGTCATCTATTAACGATAGCACTGAGGAAGGAAAAATATTACTTGCATCCGCCAAGCAAATTTTATCGAATTTGGGAAAGCCTGATGATAATGAAATTACGGTTGAGGAATCATCGGACACAGCTAGAATTTTTGCTAATACAAAATTTAATGGCGATGGTGTTATAATTGAAGATTCTACAGACGATGAAGCAATAAAAAAACTTATTAATGATATAATTTCCTGCTTAGGTTCAATAACAGACAGGAGCGGAAAATCTGGTATTTCCGTTGAACATATCGATAGCTTTTACAAAAGCCTCGACGATTACTCAGTTTGGAGCGCCAAAGCCGAGGCTAATCCTAAAAAAATATTACCCTATGGCAATTCTACTGCCGATGCTTTTGATGCATTAATTGCCATCAAACCAAAAATTGAAGATTATTTCCTAAGATGTCGTTTGGCTGAGTATGATCCCGATTCCGTGGGAATTGTAAATTCATTAAACACTAGGTATGAAGCAATCAGTGCAAAAAATTTAGTTACCTGTACTGATGATATTGCAGGTTTTCCCATCACAAAAGTTGAGGAAGGAAAGCCTCTTTCACTTAAAAAAGCAATAAATCCTGCATGGGAAAATGCGCTAAATGTTTTCAATGAGTTGTTGATTAAGCCTGATTTCTCCAACAAAGAGACCTTAACTGAGGCAGAGTGGAAAATCATCAACAAAAAATTTGACGACTATATTGTTTGGCAATCCGAAAAGGCTGGAGCTGAAGTTGAAAAACTAGGACTAGTTTATATTCGTGAATTGCTCTCAGGAAATACCAAGGAGAAATTATATTCATTAATTGATCAGGATAAAGCCTTAGAGGATAATGCAAACAATATTTTTTTGGTTGATAAACTTGCTCGGTATTACCGTGATCTCTATACTTTGCTAAATAACTATGTAACATTCCGCGATTTTTATTCACCCGATTCAAAAGCCATATTCCAAGCTGGAAGTCTATACATCGATCAACGTTGCTGCGATCTTTGCATTAAGGTTAGCGATATGAACAAACATAATGCAATTGCTCGACAAAGCGGTTTATGCCTTATATATTGCAATTGCTTCTCAAAAACCAAGAATCAATCTATGACCATAGTTGCTGCACTAACCGATGGGGATATTGACAATATTGAAGTTGGTCGTAATGCAATTTTTTATGACAGGAATGGAGAGGATTGGGATGCAACGATTATAAAAGTTATTGATAATCCAATTAGTATCCGACAGGCATTTTGGTCGCCATACCGAAAGGTTTCAAGGTTCATATCCACTCAAATTGAGAAGGTAGCATCGGCAAAGGAAAAGGAGGTTGATGCTGCTGCAACTTCAGGAATACAGAAAACAACTGCCCATGCAGAGGCAGGCATAAAAAGTGGTGCAAATCCTCCTGTTGCTCCACAACCGTTCGATATTGGAAAGTTTGTTGGAATTTTTGCAGCACTCAGCCTTGCCCTTGGCGCAATTGGATCTGTTATAGCATCTGCATTAATGGGATTCTTAGGCCTTGTTTGGTGGAAAATGCCCATTGCATTATTTGCAATAATTATGTGTATTTCAGGACCATCCATGATAATTGCTTGGCTAAAACTTCGGAAAAGGAATCTTGCCCCATTATTGGATGCAAACGCATGGGCCATTAATGCCCGCGCAACCATCAATATCCCTTTTGGAAATACGCTAACGCACTTGGCTTCTCTTCCCGAAAATGCCAAATTGAATCTGCTCGATCCTTTTGCGAAAAAGAAAAAACCAATTATTCCAATTATTGTAATTTCAATTATTGTAATGGGTATTATTGGTTTTGCATTATGGTATTTTGGTTTTTTTGCTGAATGGGGAATTATAAGCAATACTGTTGAGTCTAGTTTGAATTAATTACTGGTGTAAAGAAAAAGGTGTGCGCCATTCAAGGCGTAATTTTTTCCTCATAAACGGATTTAATCATTTCGCTTCACTCAAGCATTAAATCCGTTTACTTCATCCCGCACAAGAAATTTTGTTTGTTGTCCAAACTCAAAAACCTTGTAAAATCCCTTAATTTTACTGCATTGTGTATTACCCGAATAAAGAAAAGAATAGATTTTTTCTTTTCACTAGCAGAGTATTATTAGCAAAAAACTGTGTGCAAGTTGTGTGTAAATGAAAAGCCACTTACTTTTTAAGAGTAGTAAGTGGCTTATTTTATGGTGATTCCGATAGGATTAATTCCGCTATACTCCATGATCCTGCCTTGTTTAATTCTATAAATATTACAGCCCCTAATGCAAAAAGCCAACCTGTTAAGATTGGCCTTTTTGTGACTCCGGCAGGATTCAAACCTGCAACCTTCTGATCCGTAGTCAGATGCACTATTCAGTTATGCTACGGAGCCGTTTGAATTGCGAGTGCAAAGATAAAGATTAATTTTTTATCTACAAGTGTTAGGTAAAAAAAATCCCCATTTTTTTGGGGATTTTAGTTTATTCTTGAGTATCAATTCTTCTTTTCTTTTCTTTGATACGAGCTTTTTTACCAGTTAAGTCGCGTAGGTAAAAAATACGTGCTCTGCGAACTTTACCTTCCTTAACAACCTCAATCTGATCGATAAATGGTGAATGGAATGGGAAAATTCTTTCAACACCAACACCGCTAGATATCTTTCTAACCGTGAAAGTTTCAGTAGCACCTGTACCTTTTCTTTGGATAACTACACCACGGTAGTTTTGAATACGCTCTTTGTTCCCCTCGATAATCTTATAGTGAACAACAACAGTATCACCGCTCTTAAAGTCTGGATGCTCTTTCTTTACTGCAAACGACTCTTCAGCTACTTTAATAAGATTCATTTTAGTATATTTTTTTAAGTTTTATTCACAAATGCGGAATATTACTGGCTCCTAAGTCCTAGTAAGAGATTACGCACCAAATAGGCCGCAAAAATATGAAAATTTGATAATTTTACCAACTTTTCGGAAAATATTTCTTGTAAAAAGTTAAAAGAAAAGGGGCTTAAGCCCCTTTTCTTTAATGTCCACCAGCATTTTCTGGCACTAATAATTTATTTCCTGTAGCATCAATCACATTCTTTTTCCACCAATCTGGGTATTGAGGATTTTTTACAGGAGCCGGACAAGCATTGTACGGATTGTACTTAAATCCACCATTCTCCTCTTGCTTAACATTACCATCCATATACTTCACAAGTAAGTATTGGAAAAGTTTTTCCCAGCGATTAACTAAATAGTTTCCTGTATTTACAGAATAATCTGTAATGTACTGTAGGGCTAGTTTTGGGTCTTGTGCGTAAAGTTCTTTAGCGCTTGCATCAACAATAGGGGTATTATTGATAAATCGATTCTCTAGTTCGTCCTGCAGTTTCTTAACATCCTGATGCATCAAATCGTAACGGAGATAAACAAAGTTCGATACTTTATTGAATGTCCAGAAAGCACAATCGTCGCAGTAGGTTAGCATATCACCTTTGCCTTCAGCATAAGCTTCGGGAACCGATGTGGCACCACAATACATTGGGAAATATACAGTTGAAGCAGCATCGTCAACGCTGAACCAGAAAATTCCACCAATTGGGTTTGGTAACCAGTTACGCGCTTGCGCAACGAACGAGAAGCCGGTTTGTTGGGTTGCAGTAGCACGTTCGTTAACGTATTTTTTACCTTCGTAACTCCATCCTAAAGGTCTCCAGCGGTAAGGTAACCCATGAGGACCAGCACCTGGGTCTTTGCTCATATCATACTCTGTTCCCTCTAAATGATCGCGCATGAAATTCATCATATCTTTAGCAGATAATTTGCGTTCAGGCTTAATATATAAAGGCATACGTTTGGTTAGATTGTGACCTGTTGCATAGTCAACATAGTCCCACATGGATTTGTTAACCTCTTTAAAGAATGACCAAACACGAATTTCACAACCACGAGCAGAACCAAAGTCAAGTGGAGCATAGATATCGGAGAAACTAAATTCTTCGTTCTTACCGTTGAATAATTTTTTGCTGCGTGCAAAATCAATCACATCGTGAGCATATACCACTTCTACCTCTGGGTTAAAAATCTTATCAAGATTTTTTGAACTTATAGATGTAGTTAAGTTCTCCATTGGGAAGGTGGTTATACGAGCATGATTAGCGTGGCCAGAAACGTAACCATCGGGAATACGAATTGCTACCCAAACAGCTCCCTTATTGGCGTTGTATGATTTTTTTGTCTTCTTGTCAACCTTCATATCGGTTCCTTTTCCTATCATCTCAAAAATCCATACTTCGTTGGGATCCGACACGGAGAAGGATTCTCCTGAGCTATAGTATCCATAGGTATTTACCAACTCTGCCATTACCTTAATAGCTTCGCGGGCAGTTTTTGAGCGTTGAAGTGCTAGGTACATTAATGAACCATAGTCAACTAACCCGGTGCTATCCTGTAAGGTCTCAATTCCACCGTAAGTTGTTTCACCAATTGCAACTTGGTATTCATTCATATTTCCAATTACGGAGTATGTGTGAGCAACCTGAGGAATTTCTCCCAAATATTTTCCAGTATCCCACTCATAAATTTTCATTAGAGTTCCAGCAGGGTAATCGGCTGCTGGTCTAAAATATAATTCACCGAAAAGATAATGTGAATCAGCAGCATAGGTTATCATAGTTGAACCATCAACCGATGCACCTTTTGTTACAAGGAAATTAGTACATGCAGAAGTTGGCCTTGCTATTAAACCTATTGCAATAACAACAAGCATTTTTACTGTGAGTTTTCTCATAGTTTTGAAGTTTTTTAAAATTATCGGAATGACAAACCTAATATTTTTTTGATAAATTTTTACTCAAAGAGTTTAATTCCCTCAGTCAAATTTGCTTGAGTTAGTAATAAAGACAACCACTAATGGAATTTATTCTAGCCCCAGTTACTGTTGCCAATGCGCTATGCTGTTGTTCTATAAAAAGAACTCCCAAAAAAGCGAATATTAATGCTTCTTTAAAATCTATCGTGAGTGAATCTGGAATTATAACCTCTCTATGGGCTTTTTGTTTGATTAGGTCAACGAGGAACAGATTTCTAGCACCACCACCAGTGATGAATATATTTTTTCCTTTAATACTATTGGTTGCATAAGCAATTTGATAAGCAATATGCTCATAAGCAGTCCGAAGTTTATCTTCAGTGGAACATCCTGCGTCTTGAATTATTGGAATAATATTTTTTTCAAACCATTCTCTGCCAAGTGATTTTGGATGGTTTGTTCTATAATATTCAAGGTTATTTAAAGTTGACAGCATATTACTACACATATTCCCATTCCTACCTAGTTCTCCATTTTTATCGTACTCTTTTCCTAAAAGATTTGAGAGGTAGTTTAGTTGCATATTGCAGGGAGATACATCATAGGCAATTCTCTCTAAATTATCGTTGTCGAAACTTAGATTGGCTATTCCGCCTAAGTTAAGGCATATATCGTATTCGGAGAATAGCAGTTTATCTCCAATGGGAACGAGCGGAGCACCTTGTCCGCCTCTGCAAACATCCGATGAACGAAAATCAGAAATACAAGGTATCCCGGTTTCTGTCGAAATGGCTGAGCCTTTACCTATTTGTAGTGTATATCCTTTTTGTGGGTTATGGAATATAGTATGGCCATGCGATGCAATAAACGCAGGTTTTTCCTTTATTTCTAATATAAAATCTTTTGTGGCTTTGCCCAGCCAGCTCCCGTATTTATAATCAAACTCGGTGAGTTTTTCTCCATTTAAGGCCGGGGCGCTTTCAAGCATTGATTTTATATCGTGCGGATATGGAAGCGTTAAAGCTTTATTTATGGAGTATTTCCATGTTCCATTCTCATTTTTATTGAAGGTGCAGAAACAAACATCAAGCCCATCCAACGAAGTGCCAGACATTAATCCTATACAGGAGTATTGCGTATCCTTGCCGATTTGGGAAACCATTACTTATTGGAGTATACGCTGATAATAAGTTTTTTAGATGCCTTTTCTATAAGATTATATAGTGTATTCTTGCTTAGGTCAATGTCGTTGTTGATTATACCGTCAAAGAATGACTTATCCATAACAATTATTTCCTCGGTAGTAGCTTCTCCAATACAGTTAGCAACGGGAATTATTCCTTTATCAGAATAAATTGTTAAGTTGATGGTAAGTTTTGGCTTAATTTCGTCGTCCTTAAGGTGTATTATTTGATTGGCAGAATCGGGTTGTGATTTTGTAATGTATTTTGCCGAAAACTCAGGACCAAAATCAATATCAATTTTAGCGTAATATTTTGATTGTCCTTTGTTTAGTGCTTTATTTATTCCAACATCAGGAAATCCATAGTTATCGTAAGTAAACTTATTGCCATAGGCGTCTAACGGAAGAAGTATCATTCCAACTTCATTTTTGAGTTTTTCGCTTATTAAATCCCAGGCTGTGTAAATTATCTGATTGTCAACTCTGTTAGCATTTTTATTTTTAGGTTCGTTAAAGTAACCACTATATACATCAACTTTACTTCTATAATCAGCACTGATATTCAACTTAAATGAAATTATGGAGACTTCTTTTTTTCGGTATTTTTGGGCAAAGGTGCTTTCAGAAGTTATTATATTTACCAGCAGTATTGAGAAAATTATTAACTTTTTCATTCGATATTGTTTTAAATAATATTTAATCACTCCAAATATAGAACCATTTTCGTTAAAAACCGAAAAAAACTAAAAGGGTTTGTTTTATTGCCGCTTATGTTTCCAGCGGCGATGCGACCATAGCCAATTTTCGGGATTTTTGCGAATCACTTCTTCCAGTTTATTCATATATAGTTTGGTTATTTCTCCATTAGTCAGTTCGATGGGATTTTCTACTAGTGTGGATAGTTCAATCTCATAGAAACCTCTTTTAACCCTTTGTATATCAATGAATATTATTGGGTAGTTATACATTTTTGCATACTTCTCAGGTCCATGGATACAAGCAGTTTCCATATTGAAGAAATTAATCCAGAAGGACAATGAAGTGTTGGACGGACTTTGGTCTGCAACCAGCAAGTATATGCATTTTTGGTTTTGATATTTTCTGAATGTATCAAACGTGCTTGATGTTGGCGCCATAAGTGTACCTCTCAATGAACGGTTCCATTTCATAAACCAATCGATTAGTTTATTACTTAATGCCTTGTAAATAGCAATGGGATAGTGATTTAGTTGGATTCCTGCGGAAATTGCTCCCCATTCCCAGTTCCCTGTATGCCCAGCAACACCAATAACGCTTTGTCCATTGTTGTAGTAATAGTCAAGCAACTCTGGATTAAGAATTTTATGCCTTTTTATTATTTTGCTATTCCGCATTGTAAAGCCTTTTAGGGCTTCTACTGATATGTCTGCTAAATTTCGGTAAATTCCTTTCTCCAGATTTAGAAGTTCTTCATCACTTTTTTCAGGGAAGGCTAGCCTAAGATTGCTGCGGGTTACTTTTACCCTATACTTTATTACTTTGTGAAGTATAAACGCCATTGCGTTGCTATACTTGTACATTATCCACCATGGTTGAACGGCAACCAGTAAAATTGATGCTAAGAATAGTATGAAGTAGAATAAAGTTAACAAACTATATTTTTTTGCAAATTTATGAATTACCAGAAAAATTCACACTTGAATTCCGATTTATTGTTTAGCTTATCAGTAACCTCAAGTTCTAATGTATGCCATTTTTGTCTATTACAAGTGCTACTATTTAGGTTGTGTTGAAGGGTTTTTGTTTTGGGATCCCACTCAAAAAGTGACCAATTATTGTCGATATAGCCTTCGTACTTCAAAACTCCCGTACTGTCTTCTATTTGGAATCTGATTTGATTTTCATTCTCGAATCTAGTTTTATTGGTAATATTAATAGGTTTGATTTTTGGAGGAATAGTGTCTATTGCTAGAATGTAGCTTCCAAATTTTGAGCAGGACGACTCCATTGCACCATCTATATATTTGGTTTCGCAGAACTCTATACCCTTGCCATTCAAGTATCCTATAAAATATTTGTCCCGAAGTTTAGGGTATGGTATAGGTTGTTTGATACGCAATGCAAACCTTTTATGGATTGGAATCGTTGAGTTGTTTATTTGATAGATATTTTGGTACTTTTCGTCGGAAAGGATAGCGTGATTAAAAATGATATCGTGGTAAAATGCATTTTTGGGGATTACTATATCATAATTATCGGTGTTTATGCTATGTTCTTTTTTGTACTCTAAGAGAATTCCTTTAGCATTTTTAATGGATGGCTTACTGTTGCTAGTAGAGTTCTTTCCTTTAATAACCAGTTCTATTGTGGAAAAGTTTTTGTAATGATCATCCACTATAACATTTATCTTATATGTTTTATCGTTCTCAATATCAATAAATCCTCTCGATTTATCGGTTTGTAATCCGCTGAAATTGTTATTGTTATCAACCCAAAGTTTTACAACTTCATCGTTAACAAATATCTTTGTTCTGTAATCAATTACACTATTCACATATTTGGTCTCAGCAAACGAAAACGAATCCAGATTCAGGCTATAATTTAGCTGATTGTTAACGGTTTGAGTTATTTGATGAAATCCGCAACGGTTGCTGTTCTCATTAATAAAATCGAACACTTCAATACCAATGCCTAATCTGCCTTGAGCAAAAATAGTATCGGAAACTTTATACTTATTCTTATTGCGAATAAACTTTAGACTAGTTCGATTGAGGCTATCCATCAAGTATCCAATGCTATCTATTTGGTATAGATAAACTGCTTTAACTGTTGGGGCTGAGGTATCGGCACTTTTCCAGTTGGTAAAAAAAATTAAGGGAGCCATTGGTACTTGCGATAATGTGTGTCGAACTTCGTAGTGCAAGTGTGGCCCTCCCGATGATCCTGAGTTCCCTGATAATGCAATAACTTCACCTTTCTCCACTATTATCTCATCTTTTTTGGGGAAAAGTTCAACCTCAAACGATTTTTGGGCATACTGCTCTCGCTCTACATACTTTGCAATTTTATCGCTAAACCCATCAAGGTGTGCATATACAGTGGTAAGTCCATTGGGGTGTTCAATATAAATGGTTTTACCAAAACCCACTGGGCTAATCTTTATCCTGGACACAAAGCCCTTATCTGAACTGTAAACTCTAAAGCCAGATTTTCCATTGGTTCTAAAATCAACTCCAGAATGAAAGTGGTCAGAACGGATTTCACCGAATGAGCCAGATATTGCTAAGGGTAATAAAAGTGGATTATTTAGTTCTATAGTTTGCCCTGGTAATAATTTGAAAGACAAAACAGTACAAAGTATGGAAAGCAAAAATTTTGCATTAAAAATTCTCAGCATCATTAGTCAATTTGAATGCCTCAAATATATAAATCTTGGTCTGATTTATTTTGAAGATCTAAATATTTAAAAGTCTAATTCTTGTACTTTTAGCAATTAACATTATACTTAGTGCTATAAAATTTTGTTTTTGATTATTCAATGATTAATTTTGTAGAACTTTATATGAGATATGAACGTTGATACAAGCGAAATAAGTAGCAAAATTAAACAAAAGATTCAGGTACTTGTTTTTACCTATGAGAGGATAAAACAGGAGCATGAATTGCTTAAAGCTCAAAAGGCAGATTTAGAAAATAAACTAAAGGCCAAAGAGCAAGCTTTTCAAGAGCTTGAAGAACGTTATTCTCGCTTAAAGTTGGCCAAGGCAGTGGAGGCATCTGATGCTGAAGTGCACGAAGCCAAAATTAAGGTAAACCGTATGGTGCGGGAAATTGACAAATGTATTGCTTTACTAAACAGATAGGCCAAGTATTGCTATAATGGAGGATAAATTTTCAATTAAAGTAAATGTTGCTGATAGGTATTACCCCTTAAAGATTGACAGATCTGATGAGGAGAAAATACGCAAGGCGGCAAAGATGATTAACGATAAAGTTCTCCAGTATAAGCAACGCTACACCGATAAGGATGTTCAGGATTTTTTGGCTATGGCAGCCTTGCAGTTTGTGATTAAACTTATTGAGTGTGAGGGAAAGTTCGATAATAGTGCTGTTACAGAAGAATTGTCGGAGTTGGACGAATGGCTAGGTTCTTATATTGAAAAGCAAAACTTAAGTTCTTTCAAATAGTATTGCCCGCATTATTGCCTTAATATTTTTGCGAAACTCAACACTACAAAACTTGGAGTAGGACTCGTTCTGTCAAAGACAGGCCTTTTTACCGCTAGTTCGGGATTCCTGTTTGGGACGTTGGAAGTCTGACACAGATGGCCGCTCCACCCATGTTGAATTGGGGTTTCTACATAAAATTAGGGCGTAATGCGGGTTTTTTATATATATTAACATTAAAATAAATTAATTATGGGAATAAACATCATAATTGCAGCCTCAACCTTCATACTAGGTGGGTTTTTATCGTACTTGCTTTGGAGCAAGTTGCTTGCAAGTAAGCGCTCAAAAATTATACAAGAAGCAGAAACAGAGGCAGAAGTAATTAGAAAGGAAAAAATCTTACAGGCTAAGGAGAAGTTTCTTCAGCTTAAAACGGAACACGAAAAAGTTATTACCGAGAAAAACTCAAGAATAGCTCAGGCAGAAAATAAAATTAAACAGCGTGAGGTACTAATAACTCAAAAAATTGAGGAACTTCAACGTAAGCATAAGGAAGTTGACGTTATTCGAGAGAATTTGAATACTCAGGTGGAACTTATTGAGAAGCGTTCAGAAGAACTAGATAAAATGCATAAAACCCAGGTTGAAAAGTTAGAAGCAATTTCTGGACTATCTGCCGAGGATGCAAAAACACAACTAATTGAG
>JAEXVC010000250.1 GCA_023406715.1 Bacteroidota bacterium
TCATTTATACTCCGGATTATAAATATACTGAGCATTAAAATCAACGCAAATGATAAAAGCTCCAAATACCTGATTTTTGTTTTTTTATCTTCGGAAAAAGTGAACTTGTTTAAACCCAAAATATCAATACAGAAAGATGTTGTTAACGATGTAAGTGCTCCATCGGCACTAGGGTAAGCTGCAGAAATCAATCCAATTATAAAGATAATACCAGCAATTGGAGCCATATGATGTATTGCTATTGTTGGGAAAAGGTCATCGGTATTGGCCACATTAATTCCACGAGAATTTGCATAGAAAATAAGGATTGCTCCAAGTATCAAAAACATCATATTCACAAATACAAGGACAATGCTGAACGAAAACATATTCTTTTGTGCATCCTTAAGTGAACGGCAACTAAGATTTTTCTGCATCATTTCCTGATCCAACCCAGTCATTGTAATAGCAATAAACATTCCGCTAAGAAATTGCTTTAGGAAGAATTGTTTACTACTCCAATCCGTAACTAACATCTTGGAGTATTCACTCTGAAAGACCTTGGTAATTATTCCTCCAAAAGACAGCTGTAACTCCTTTGAAATAAAAACAATTGAAAGTACAACAGCTAAAAGCATAAAGGTAGTCTGGAGTGTATCTGTCCAAATTATAGTTCGTATCCCTCCTTTGAAAGTATATATCAGTATTGAGGCTATAAAAATAATTATTGTGACGAAAAAAGGGATTTTCCAAGCATCAAAAACAAATATCTGAAGAACATTAACAACAATAAACATCCGAAGCGATGCACCAATAACTCTTGATAGAAGGAAAAATGAAGCACCTGTTTTGTATGTTGAACGTCCAAACCTTTCTTCAAGGTATGAGTATATGGATGTTAGGTTTAATCTATAGTACAAAGGCATTAAAAAAGTTGCTATTACAGCGTATCCGGCAAGAAACCCAAATACCATCATCATGTAAGTGAATTGCTTATTCATTACATCTCCAGGTACTGACATGAATGTAACACCAGAAAGCGAAGCACCAATCATTCCAAAGGCAACAACATACCAAGGAGACCTTTTATTCCCTAAATAAAAAGTTTGGCTTGTTGCATCGCGCGATGTTAAATAGGTTATAAGCAGTAGCAAACAAAAATATACGGCTACTATAATAGCAATTAACGTAGGTGACATTTGTTATTTTTTTGTGAATGCAATTGTAGGAAAAATAAGGAAGAAGAAAAAATTCATGCATAACAAATATTGTATTGCACTATCAATAAGTTCTTTTACGATAAATATTAAACATAGCACAGACTTTTGAATTGTCCTAATATATATTTTTTGTATAAATCATGTAGATTTGTAAATCTCAAAGAAAAGTATTGAAATGAACGTTCAAACATATCCTTCAAAATTATTAGAATCGGCAGTTGAGGAGTTTTCAAAACTCCCCGGAATAGGACGACGCTCGGCGTTACGAATGGTTCTTCATATGCTTAGGCAGGATAGCGCTGAGGTGGATAAATTTACCCAAGCATTAACCAACCTAAGGCATAACGTAAAATTCTGCAATGTTTGTCACAATATTTCAGACACTGACACTTGTAGCATTTGCGCATCGCCAAATAGAGATAGAGCTACAATTTGCGTTGTGGAAAACATTAAGGACGTAATGATGGTAGAAAATACACATCAATTTAACGGCTTATACCACGTACTTGGCGGCGTAATTAGTCCTATGGAGGGAATTGGTCCTACAGATTTAAATATTGACAATCTGATAGATAGGGTTAGCAAGGGCGATATTAAAGAAGTTATTATGGCATTAAGTGCTACAATGGAAGGAGATACAACAAATTTTTATATCTTTAAGAAATTAAAACAGTACCCAATTAGTGTTTCTACCCTAGCCAGAGGGGTTGCTTTTGGCGATGAATTGGAATATACCGATGAAATTACGCTAGGAAGAGCTTTAATTAATAGGGTTAGGTTCGATTCAACTTTAAATGATTAAATTTAGGGTTGTGAAACCAACAAAAAAATTGCACGTATTTTGATATAGTTTATATATTGACATAGAAAACCCTTACAGTATGGGACAAAAAATAATATATCTCTTAGCCTTTCTACTTATTTCGGGATTTACATTTTCCCAAAACCGTTTCGATGAACTTATTGCTTCGGGAAATCAAAAATTAAAGGAGAAAGACTATAAAAATGCCATAAAAGATTTTTCGGAGGCCAACTCAATTCAAGCAAATGATACTGCTGCGTTAAACGGATTAATAAAATCATACACATTGCTGAGCGACTATAAGAGCGCTCAAAAACTTATTGACGAGGCTCTCCAAAACAATCCTAACGATGCTGAACTTGTTATGCGCCAAGGTATACTTTATAATTTGGATGGTGACCATATCAAAGCGCAAGAACAGTTTACAAAGGCATTAGGCTTAAACCCTTCATCAAAAGTTCAACTTCAAATATTGCTTAACAAAGCTTCAGCCGAAATTAGATTGGAAGATTTTACAAGTGCTTTGGAGGATTACAACAAAGCCATTGAAATTGAGCCTCGCAATGCGAACATATACAACTACCGTGGTTTAGTAAATTTCAAACTAGGCTATTACCTAGATGCTGTTAACGACTATAACAATGCACTAGATTTGGAACCAAACTCTGGATTAACCTACTATAATAGAGGAATGACCTATTTAAAGCTATCGGAAAAGCAAAAAGCCTGCACCGATTTTCACAAAGCTTGCAAAATGAATAATGTTAATGCCTGTAAAATGATTATTGCCGAATGCGGTGGTAAATAAACATTTAAATGATAGTACAAATAAAGGGTGGAATTTTCCACCCTTTATTTTTTTATTATTTTATTGCCTAATAAAATTACATTCCGTAACTTAGCAACGTTATTTAATTACTAATTGTAATTTAATATTGGCTTTTATTTCTAGAATATAACTTAAAGTTTCATAAAATTATAACGTTATGATAAACGACCTTGATCAAATTTTATCGCAAAGCGCAAAAAGGATGAAGCGCTCGGTAATCAGAGAGTTACTTAAAATGACTCAGCGCCCTGAGCTTATCTCATTTGCAGGAGGATTGCCCTCGCCTGAAAGTTTTCCTGTGGAGCAGCTCAAGGATATCACCGTAGAGGTTTTAGATACCGACAGCGCAAAAGCATTACAGTACAGCGAAACTGAGGGCGATAAACGTTTACGTGAAATTTTGGTTGAACGGTACCGCAAAGATGGTATCAATGTAAATATCAACAACCTTATTATAACTACGGCTTCGCAACAAGCGCTAGACCTTATCCCTAAACTTTTCGTTAATCCTGGCGATAAAGTTATTTGCGGTTTACCCAGTTATCTTGGAGGTATTGCATCGTTTGCCGTGTATGGAGCAGATTTAATTGGTATTGAGTTGGATGAAAAAGGAATGCGCTCCGATTTGCTTGAGAAAACTCTTGCAGAATTGAAACAAAAGGGCGAAAAGCCAAAATTCATCTATGTTATTCCTGACTTCCAAAATCCAACAGGAATATCTATGCCTGAGGATAGAAGGAAAGAAATTATTGCCATTGCCAAAAAGTATGATATCCTAATTATTGAGGATAGCCCTTACCGCGAGGTTCGTTTCAGCGGAACACCACAACGCACAATGTTTGAATTGGATGGAACAGGACAGGTTGTTCTGCTTGGTACAATGTCAAAAATATTTGTTCCAGGTTTCCGTATTGGCTGGGTACTTGCTCACGAGGAAATCATCGATAAAATAGTTGTTGCAAAGCAAAATACTGACCTGTGTACATCGTCGTTTGTTCAGAAAATTGCAGCCAAGTACTTCGAAAAAGGGTACTTCGACAAAAACCTTGCAACAATCAATAGCAACTACAAAGTTAAACGTGACACAATGGTTGCTGCATTCCATAAGTATATGCCAAAAGGCGTTAAATGGACCGAGCCAGATGGTGGTCTATTCCTATTCGTAACGCTTCCTGAATATATGGATGCCGATGAACTATTCAAAGTGGCCATTGAGGAGAATGTGGCATTCGTTCCAGGAACGGTTTTCTACTGCGATGGTGGCGGGAAAAACACATTACGTATTAACTTCTCATTTATGTCGAAAGAGATGAACGAAGAAGGCGTAAAACGCTTAGCGAATGCAATTAAGAAACTAATGAAGTAACCCAACCTTTATCTATAAACCGAAAGACGCTTCAAATGGAGCGTCTTTCTTATTTTTGTTGTACGAGTTGTTTTTAGTACCTTTATCGGCCATGGAACTATCGGTTATCATAGTAAACTATAACGTAAAGCACTTTTTGGAGCAATGCCTTATGAGCGTTCATTCTGCACTTAAGGACATTGATGCCGAAGTTTTTGTAGTTGATAACGCATCTAGCGATGACTCCTGTTCAATGGTTAAACAGAAGTTCCCGACTGTAAAGTTGATTGAAAACTACCAAAATGTAGGATTTTCCAAAGCTAATAATCAAGCTATAGCCCAGTCACAGGGTAAGTACATCCTACTGTTAAACCCCGATACAGTTGTACAAGAAGATACGTTCACAAAATGCATTACATTCATGAATAGCCATAGCGATGCAGGCGCCATTACCGTAAAAATGATTGACGGGAAAGGCAACTATCTACCTGAATCGAAACGGGGATTTCCGTCGCCTTGGGTATCGTTCTTTAAGATATTTGGACTAACATCGCTATTCCCAAAGTCAAAAATATTTGCTCGCTACTACTTGGGGCATCTCGATAAAAATTCAACTAATCAGATTGACGTTCTCCCTGGTGCTTTTATGTTTATTCGGAAAGAGGCACTGAACAAATCGGGTTTGCTCGATGAGCAGTTCTTTATGTATGGCGAGGACATTGACCTATCGTATCGAATTACCCAAACTGGCTACAAGAACTACTACTACCCTGAGTGTCAAATAATCCATTACAAAGGAGAAAGTACCAAGAAAGGCAGCTTAAACTACGTGCTTATATTTTACAAAGCGATGATAATTTTTGCAAAAAAGCACTTTAAATCCAACAAGGCAAGCACCTTTATCATCCTAATAAATTTTGCAATTTATTTTAGAGCATTCCTCTCCATTATTAAACGAATTATAAATACGCTTTGGCTACCGACATTGGACGCACTGCTAATTGCTCTGGGATTATTAACCATAACACCAATATGGGAAAATTTTCGTTTTCAAAGTTCAAATATTTACCCCACAGAGTATGTTACAATCCTAGGCTCTTTTTACATCATAGCGTGGCTTTTGGCCCTATGGATTAATGGAGCTTACGACAAACCTCAAAAACTTACAGATTCAATAAAAGGTATACTTACGGGCTCCATTCTAATTCTTGTAGTTTACTCAATACTCCCCAACGAAATACGCTTTTCACGTGCAATAATTCTTTTAACAGGATTTTGGGCTTTAATATCTACACTATCAGTTCGCTTTCTTTTGTCAAAATTAAACCCAAGGGCTATAATCAACAATAAATTCATCAAAAAAATAGCCATTGTAGGTAGTAATTCCGAAGAACAAAGGGTAAAGGAAATTCTAAATAATTCAGGGGTAAAATATATTTACGTTGGAAATTTTGAATTAAAAAAGACTGAAAACCAAAACAACATCTCCTTTGAACGCTTGGAAGAATTTGTAAGAATTAACAGTGTTGATGAATTAATATTTTGTACGCAAAGCATATCGATGCAGAATATTGTTACGGCTATGCTATTCCTTAGCTCTTTGGGTAAGGAGTATAAAATTGCACCCCACGAAGGCACATTTATAATTGGCAGCAACTCCATTGAATCCACTGGAGAACTTTACACTTTGGATATTAAAGCAATAGGAACACAAGCAAGCAAACGCAATAAAAGGCTATTTGACCTATCCATTTCATCACTAATAATACTTTTAATACCTATACTGCTTTTCATAGTTAAAAACCCTCTTAAAAGTTGGGTAAATGCATTTAAGGTTCTTGCAGGCTCAAAAACATGGATTAGTTACAATACCGAATATAAAACAGATAATCTTCCAAAAATTAAGGAGGGGATATTTCCTTTCAAACTAAGTAGCCTAAAAGGAGATTCAACCCAAAACCTGTTCTACGCTCGAAACTACAATTTAGCATTGGATTTCAAAATACTTTTGGAGAGTATTCTGAAGTAGCGAGTTTAAGGTTTTATGTTCAAATACCACAAAACTCAAAAAGCATTCAACATTTTTAGAATTTGTGTGTTAATAGGTTGAAAATATCAACAGGATTAAAGTACACAAAAGAATAAATGTTTTATGGCTAAGGAAATTAAAATCATACTCCCTCCAATGGGTGAAGGTATCACCGATGCACGAATTACACGCTGGTTAGTAAAAGTTGGCGATAAAGTAGAAATAGACCAACCAATTGTTGAAATTGCCACTGATAAAGTTGATTCTGAAGTCCCTGCAATATCGGCAGGAACAGTAAAGGAACTACTTTTTAAAGAAGGTGACACGCCTCAGGTGGGACAACCCATATTGACACTTGTTGCCGAAGGTGCTGCAGATTTTCCGACAACCAAAATAGAGTCAGAAAATCTACCTAAAGCCGAGGAAAAAGTTCCGAATAAAATTATCACCGAAAATAAAACTCAGCCTGTTACTAACAATAACGACGAATTACTTATTGGATTATCGCCCCTTGTTCGTAAAATTGCCAAGGAAGAAGGAATTACTCCAGCGGAGTTAAAACAGATAAATGGGTCTGGCTTAAACGGTAGAATTAATAAGGACGATATACTTGCTTACATACAAAAACGCGACAATAGGATAATCGAGATTGAGACCAAGGCAGTTCAGGAGGTAGTTCAAAATACAACTATTCAACCAGCCGAAACTGGGGCTCGACATGAAGTTATTCCAATGGACCGTATGCGCAAACTTATTGCAGAGCATATGGTTATGTCGAAACAAACATCGGCACACGTTACATCGTTCATAGAGGTTGACGTTACCAATATGGTTGAGTGGCGTAACCGCAATAAGAATAATTTCCAAAAAACTGAAGGGGAAAAACTAACACTTACTCATCTTTTTGCTGAAGCAACAGTGCAAACAATTAAGAAGCATCCCCTTATAAATTCTTCGGTAGATGGCGATAAAATCATTCTAAAGAAAGATATCAATCTTTCCATTGCTACAGCATTGCCAAATGGTAATCTAATTGTTCCTGTTATAAAAAATTCTGACAGGCTGAATTTGGTTGGTTTGGCAAAGAGCATTAACGACCTTGCAACAAGAGCTCGCGAAAACAAGCTAAAACCCGACGAAATTCAAGGTGGAACTTTTACCATTACAAACCTTGGAATGTTTGATACTCTTACAGGAACCCCAATTATTAACCAACCTCAAGTGGCTATTCTTGCAATAGGTTCCATTAAAAAACGACCTGTAGTAATTGAAACCAAAGCAGGGGATGTAATAGGAATAAGACAAATGTGTATAATTTCCTTATCCTATGACCACAGAATAGTTGATGGTGCTTTAGCAGGAAACTTCCTAAAAACATTTAGGGATAGTGCTGAAAGTTTTAATATAGAACGGTCCCTGTAACTTTTAAGAAGGAATAAAAACAGATTTATGGTTGGAATTAGTTAATATTTTCTAATCATAAATCTGTTTATTTTATGATGATTATAAAACTTGCCAGCATTTATTCCTTAAACTAAAAGAAACACGGCAGGCAAAAAATTCGTATATTGTATGATGAGTTTTAACAAAAGATTAAGCATATTGGTGTATTACAGCAATAAAAAAACATCAAATATTTTTGTATAACACTTTTATTTATTTTCTTTGTTATAAAATTCTGATATTTGAAGGTTTATAAAGATTATTTAAGCTTTTATTTTGGAGTAACGAGGGTAAAAAAGTTGTAATTAGAAACTTAATGAAGAATAAAGTACTCCTAATATTTATATTGTTTTTTTCTTTTACTGGCGTATTTGGTCAAAAAAGTTCTTACTTCAAAAGAGCTTTTGTTGATGCAGAATACTACCTTCTTTATGAGGAATACCGCGATGCGCTTCCGCTTTACCAAGAAATTTATAAGGCTTTTCCATCTAACTACAATCTTGCATACCGAATTGGACTTTGCTATTTGAATATTCCAAATGAAAAAAATAAATCGTTGGGTTATTTTGAAAAAGCCCTAGAAAACATTACGAATAATTACCAAGAGGGATATTTTACCGAAACAAAAGCGCCCCGAGAGGCTTACCTTTATTACGGCAGGGCATTAAGACTAAGTGGCGATTATGAAAAATCGCTACAAGCATTCAACACCTACAAAGGAATGCTTAAAACCGATGAGATGAATGAGCTCCGCATTGTTGGAAAGGAGATTGAGTCGGTAGGCTTTGCACAGCAAATGATTGCAAATCCTAAGAATCATATAATTCAAGCTATTGGAAGAAACGTTAAAACGCGATTCCCTGAAAAGAATCCATTAACAGACAGCACTGGCAACATTCTCATCTACACTTCTGTTCAGCGCTTTTACAACGCAATTCTAATAAGTCAAAAGGATACAGGCTTTTGGGGTAATCCACTCAACATTAACTCACAGCTATACGCAGACGGCGTAATCCACACCGTAGGTCTATCGTCCAATGGCTCAATACTTATCCTGTCGCGTAACGATAACGACGCATCTAACTTGTACTATAGTACTTTCGATAAATCCAAGAATAAATGGAATCCCATAACCAAATTTCCAAAAGAAATCAACTCTAAGAGTTGGGAAAACTTTGGTTCTTTGTCCACCAATGGCGACACCCTTTATTTTAGTAGTAACCGTGAAGGCGGCTTTGGTGGCTTCGATATCTATATGTCAACAAAAACAGCCTTGGGCGAATGGACTAATCCAATAAATCTTGGAAAGAATATAAATACTCCTTTCGACGAAGTTGCGCCTTTTGTTACCGAAAATAGCAGTAAATTATTTTTCAGTTCAAAAGGACACAAAACAATGGGAGGTTTTGACCTCCAGTATTCAACTAAAGAAGGTTCTTCATGGAGTGCACCTATCAACCTAGGCTATCCTCTTAATACACCGGACGACGACACCTTTTTATTCCCAATTGGTAATGGAAATCAAGGGTATTTATCCAAATCGACTACTGAAGGCGATGACGATATATTTTACGTAAAAATTGATTTTTCCGAAAATAAGTAGCAATAAGTTTCCTCATGAATTTAATAAAATACTCCTTTGTTATAATTTGTTTGGCAGCCATGAATTTGAATGCCCAAACAAAATTGGAGTTGGAGGAAACCTACAAAGATGCAAACTCATACTTCTATTTTGAAGATTACGAAGAGGCCTTGGCATTATTTCTCCAAGTATACCGTAATCAACCCGACAATGCCAACTTAAACTACAAAATAGGATTCTGCTACTTAAATATTCCTGGAAGTAAAGAAAAATCAATACAATATTTAAAAAAAGCAACACAAAATACCACCAAGAACTACCGTGAAGAGTCAATACTGGAAACAAAAGCGCCTATTGATGTAATCTTTTACCTTGGCAATGCATACTTTGTTAATAATCAAATTGAAAATGCACTGAATCAGTACAAAAGGTTTGCAGAACTGACAAAGGGCAAAGGGCAATGGAATTTCGATTACCTGACTCATCAAGTAAATGCTGCAAAAAACTCTACTGTACTACAAAGAAACCCCGTGAACTTTCTCCAAGTAAACCTTGGCGAAAGCATTAACGATAGATTTTCGAATTTTAACGCGGTACTTTCGGGCGATGGAAAAACAATGGCTTTTACTACTAAGCGCCGCTTTTACCAAGCTGTATTTATCTCAAACCAAACCAGTAATGGCGATTGGAGCACACCAAAGAATATCACCCTTGACCTGCAAGTTGATGGAAATTGCTCCACACTATCGCTATCCTACGATGGAGCGGAACTTTACCTATTTAAGGATGATAACCACGATGGCAATATCTATGTTAGCCGTTTAAAAAATGGTAAATGGACTCCTATGGTTAAACTCAACAAAAACATCAACTCAGAATCATACGAAACTCATGCCAGTATTAGTTCCGATGGCAAGTATCTTTACTTTACAAGCAATAGAAAAGGTGGTTATGGCGACCTTGATATTTATGTCAGTGAAAGAACCACTGGTGATGATTGGGGAGTACCCAGAAATCTAGGTCCTAGCATCAATACAAGTTTGAATGAGAATACTCCTTTCCTATCAACCGACGGAACAATGCTTTACTTCAGTTCCGAAGGCCATAACAATATTGGGGGATACGATATTTTTATCTCACAACTTAGTTCAAAAGAAGAATGGTCTACTCCTATAAATTTGGGTTATCCAATAAATACAACTGACGATAATTTATTTTACTTTCCAATTGGCAATGGTTCACAAGGTCTAGTATCGATTTTCGACAACGATGGTTTTGGAGAGCAGGACATCTGCCAACTAGAACTATTCATTCCTAAGTTTATGAAGAACATTGTTTCTTCAACCTCTTTTGCAGAACGAACAACCGACAATAATTACAAGCGCATTGTTGTTGACACAATAAATTCCAGTGGAGTTGCTCTGATGGATATAAGTTACTCCGATATTCCTCTTAAAATCGACCCAAATAAACGCTATAAACTTTTCTTTGAAGGTAGAAGTTTCGACATAAAGGAAAAGCCCAAATTTGCCGAAAAAACTCTTGTTAAAGCGGAACAAGTCAAAAAAACAGAACTTCCAACATCGTTAATTAGTCAACAGAAAATTGATGACACATTAATTAATGAACCTATTCAGAAACGAATAAATTTACTAAAACAATTTAGCGATACCAATAACAATAAGGTAAGTATAACAAATATTCCTGATACACAAAAATCAACCTATCTACAAAACATTGACAACAAAGCATCTTTCGACTATAATAAGTTGTCTGAAATTCTTCTAATACTTTCACCAAGTGGTTCTCAACCGTTACTCACAAAAGTGCTTAAAAGAGAATGGATTTTTGAGGATCTAGGCCTTATCGAAAAGATTATTGAGTTTACACAAGCATTTGAGAGTGTTGAGGAAAAAGATGCCATACTACTTTCCTTGGCTGCTTTATCCGACAAACTCGGAACTCACTCTAACGCATCAAGTAAGCGTTCAAAAAATATATCAAATAGAAATGCTGGCAATAGCCTATATTATGTCTACAATCAAATAGTTAATTCAGCATCACCAGAACTAAGTCGTCTTCTTGCCGAGGTATTGGTAAATAATCCAAAAATTCAATCTTTTGAAGAGTTAATTCAAAAATTTAAAAAGACATATCCTGATAAATACAATGAATACTTACCCGAACTTCTTCGATTGTTAGCTAAAGCAACTATCAGCAATTACCTTAAACTTTCCGACGAACAAAAATTCGAGTTATACAACAATATAATCCAACCAGCCGATGCAAAATCGCCTAACTGGTGGATATATATAATTATTGCTTTTTTACTGACATCTGCCGTAGGTTATTATAAATACAAAAGAAAAGAAAAGTCTTAATCATTGATTTGTTAATCATATTAGGCAATTTGCTTCCTATTAAGAAAATTCCGTATCTTTGCATAATTAAATCTACTCAGATGAAACTCATAATTGTCGATCGATTTACCACATTAGCTATAGCAGTCTGCTAAAGTATTCATCGGCAATTTCTCTTTTTCAGTTTTTTTCAATCAAATCAATTTTACTAACAACTTAATTTTTGGAGGATTCGCTATGAATACTTTTGATTCAATGTCAATTGTCGTGTTTGGCGTGCAAACACGTTTTGCAAAAACATCAACAGAACAAATCGAAAATCAATATGTTAAACATCGAAAACGAAGACGTTATGAACCGTAATAGTATCAAAATATATCAGAATAAATTAAAATCGTTTTTAAGAGATATTTCGGAATCGATAGCTGGTTCCGACGCCGATTACACGGCAATTAATTTACGCAAAGCCTTACTCCTACTCTCCATACCAATGGTTCTTGAAATGGCTATGGAGTCGGTTTTCACCATTGTAGACATTTACTTTGTTTCAAAGTTAGGCCACGAAGCAGTATCCATTGTTGGTCTTACCGAATCGATGCTATCCATACTCTACGCATTCGGTATTGGGTTTGCCATATCGGCAACGGCAATAGTTTCACGTAGAATTGGCGAGAAAGAGCCCCGTAAAGCGGCAAGTGCTGCATTTCAATCAATCCTAGTTGCATCTGCTGTATCTGTAGTGATATCAACTATTGGAATCCTATTTAGCGACGAATTACTCCAATTGATGGGAGCAAGCGAATCGTCGGTAGCCAAATATGGAGGTTATACCAAATGGATGCTTGGAGGTAATGCAACAATTATGTTCCTGTTCCTTTTCAACGGAATATTCCGCGGCGCGGGTGATGCAGCCGTAGCTTTAAGAGTTTTACTGGTATCGAACTCCATAAATATTGTGCTTGACCCGATACTAATAATGGGCTACGGACCATTCCCTGAATTGGGCATAGAGGGAGCAGCAATTGCAACTAATATTGGGCGCGGAGTTGGAGTACTTTTCCAACTATATATCCTTTTAAAGGGTAGTAGCCGAATTCAACTTATAATTAGCGATTTAAAGCCTGACTTGGAGCAAATTTGGAGTTTTATAAAACTATCGCTATCGGGCATATCGCAGCTAATTATTGCGACAACCAGCTGGATTGTAATGGTTCGAATTATTTCTGAATTTGGGAGTGTTTCCGTAGCGGGCTACACCATTGGAATTCGACTTATAATATTTGCAATGCTCCCATCCGTTGGATTAAGTAACGCAGCAGCAACGCTTGTAGGTCAAAATTTAGGCGCGGGCAAGCCGAATCAGGCCGAAAAATCGGTTTGGACAACAGGAATTGCCAACGCAGTTTTCCTTGGAATAATTGGATTATTGCTAATAATTTGGCCAACATGGTTTATCCAATTACTTGTAAGCGATGCCGAGGTTATTGTCAAAGGAGCAGAATGCCTACGAATAATAAGCATTGGATTTATTTCGTATGGTTTTGGAATGGTTGTGGTTAACTCATTAAATGGAGCAGGCGACACATTCACCCCGATGATTATTAACTTGTTTTGCTTCTGGTTTTTGGAAATTCCTTTAGCATATCTACTTGCCATAAAATTTGGACTGAATGAGCATGGTGTTTACTACGCCATTGTAATTGCAGAAACAACAATGACTTTAACTGCAATACTTATTTTCAAACTGGGGAAATGGAAATTAAAAAAGGTTTAATAGCAAAGGGATGGCATTGGTCATCCCTTATTTTATTAAACTTAAAACATCTCCAAGCGATTATTTTAGAAATTAGTACCTTTGCAAACTGAAAACAATTCTAAATGGAAAGAGTAGTAGTAGGTTTATCGGGCGGAGTTGACTCTAGCGTTGCTGCATATTTGCTTAAACAGCAGGGCTACGAGGTTATTGGCATGTTTATGAAAAATTGGCACGACACAACAGGCGTGCTTAAAGGCGATTGTCCTTTTGATGACGATAAGAACTTTGCCGAAATGGTTGCCCGCAAGCTAAAAATTCCATTTGAATTTGTGGATTTAAGTGATGAGTACCGTAAACGTGTTGTGGATTACATGTTCGACGAGTACTCTAAGGGCAGAACTCCAAACCCAGATGTACTTTGTAACCGCGAAATTAAGTTCGATGCGTTTATGAATGCTGCGCTTAAGTTAGACGCGAAATACGTAGCAACTGGACATTACTGTCGTAAAGGAGAAATCAACGTAAACGGGCATACTTACTATCAACTTTTGGCAGGATTGGATGGCAATAAGGACCAAAGCTACTTTCTTTGCCAACTCAACCAAAATCAACTGGCTAAAGCACTTTTTCCCATTGGACATTTACAAAAACCCGAAGTAAGGCGAATTGCTGCCGAATTAGGACTTGCCACCGCAGAACGCAAGGATTCCCAAGGAATTTGCTTTGTTGGTAAGGTTGATTTACCAGTATTTCTTCAACAAAAACTAAAATCGCTGAAAGGGAATATTGTTGAAATTCCTACGGAATTTTACAACTCAATAACTAACTACGACAAAACTGACCTTGAGAAGCTATCAAAACCGTTTATTTACAACAAAAATTCTGGTAAAAAGGTAGGAGAACATCAGGGTGCTCAGTTCTACACAATAGGCCAGCGTAAAGGATTAAATGTAGGTGGAAAGGCTGAACCATTATTTGTAATATCGACAGATATTCAAGAAAACATTGTTTATGTAGGAATGGGGCAAAACCATCCCGGCTTATTCCGCAAAGCGCTTTTCATTAACTCCAACGAAGTCCACTGGATACGTCCTGATTTAAAACTTTCCATCGGTCAGCATATTGAACTAATGGTTAGGATTCGCTACCGACAACCACTCCAAAAAGCCACGCTTTACTGTAAAGACGAAGGAATCTTCATTGTATTTAACGAGCCACAAAGGGGCATAACAGCCGGACAATTTGCCTCGTGGTACGATGGTGAAGAACTTATTGGTTCGGGTGTGATTGCTGAATAACCACACAAAATATTAAAAGAAAAAAGCCAAGAGTTTATCTCTTGGCTTTTTTTTTAATTCCATTAACGGTAGGTACACAAACAAAAAGCCCCGGGGATTGCTCCTCGGGGCGAAGGTGGGGCGGCGACCTACTCTCCCGCTGTGACGCAGTACCATCGGCGCTGGCGGGCTTAACGGCCCTGTTCGGGATGGGAAGGGGTG
>JAEXVC010000266.1 GCA_023406715.1 Bacteroidota bacterium
AGTCAGTCCTGTCGCATCATTTCCAATATTAATACCCCATCCCATATCCCGTTTTTCGAATGGACCAAAGAAACTCATATTGACGGTATATGGAGCATCATTAAAACCAACCCATTGATAGCGATTATTCAATCGCATCTGGTAATACTTATAAGTCCCAGCAACTGCAGGATTGGTTAAAAAAGTATTAAACATATACTGAGTATAATGGGGGATTTGTTGTGATTTTGCAGGCATTGCCATTAAAATCACAGAAATCATTATCAGTATATACGGTAATCCTTTTTTATTTACTAAACTTATCATAACCCAAATATTATTTGGTGCTTAATTACTTAACAATTGTAACGGACCCAGTTAACGGCTTCCAGCTTGAACCCTGAGCTTTTACGTTGAATTTTACAACGTAATAATAGGTTCCAATAGGTAATTCATTTCCACTATTAGTCCTTCCATCCCAACCTTTAGCGGCTTTATCGCCTTTAGCCGACCAAACCAAAGACCCCCAACGGTTAAAGATTTCAATCTCTAAATCTGGGAATAAGTAGTTCTTAGGAACCCTCCAGAAATCATTCTTTCCATCACCATTGGGTGAGAAGATATTTCCAAAGGAAACATCTTCGATAATTTTGGTATATAGTCGAATGGAATCTGTACAGCCGAGTTCCGTTGTGGCAATTACATCAACAAGAATATACTCCGATGTTCTTCCTGTTTTAGGATCCTTAATACTTACAAACCTATCGGAAGGAATTTGACCTTCAATTTCATCATTCAGCAATAAACTTGAATTCCAATTGTTTGATGGTAAAAACATTTCCGCTGGCTTCCATTGGAATTGAGTTTCATACGCAACACTTTCTGTATTCACATCAATATTTGTTTCTTGCCCATATAAAACTGAAATAATGGTATCCTTAACAGCACTTATATACATGGGGACATGAAGACCAATCTTAGGTAGCACGTCAACATCTACGTAGGTATCGTTCCAGCAAGCTAAATCACTATCAACAACCCGTAGTCTGTATATATTGAATCCTGTAGTCTGAACAACATAATCCTGACCAGTATATATAGGATCTCCATCAATATTTGGAACTATAAACCAATCATAAGTAAATGTTAAGTCGGGGGCTCCTCCAATAACATCACCATGTAATGTTACAGGGTTGTCGAAACATACAGTGGTGTCTTGACCACCGAATGCGCGATAATCGTAACGACGCTTAACTGGCACATCGTAATCGAAAGAATATACGCAGCCCTCTGTATCAGTCACGGTAACACGGTAAGTACCTCCAGATAAATCGGACAGAGTTCTATCCATATCAGGATTAATATCTGGATGATCCCACAAGTATGTAAAATCATTTATTGTGCCATTGCCTCCAGTAGACCCAATAATCCTTATCTCGCCAAAATCCTTCACAACAGGAGGAGGCGCTGTACCCAACCAAAGGTTCCAGCAATCTGCTGAGTCAATTTGTACTGACAAATCCAACATATCAGCCCCTAAAATGTTAAAACTCTGAGATACAGAACAATTTAAGGCATCTGTCACTACTACGGTATATGAACCAGCAACAACACTTGTTAAATCCTCGTTAGTTGATCCATTTGACCAAAGGAATGTATAAGCAGGCTGTCCTCCAGTTACATCAATATCTACAAATCCATCGGGTGTATTTGCACATTTTAATGGCGACCCAGGTGTAGTTCCCGTTATTATTATAGCCGATGGCTCTGTAAGCGTTATAGGATTTACAGTTAAAATAGCTGAACATAAATTAACATCAGTTATTGTTAAGTTATAGGTTCCTGCAGGGAGGTTTGCAAATATTCCATCGTTATTCGAAAGATTAACCGGTCCAACTATCGAATATGTTAACAGACCAGTCCCTCCGGTTGCCGTAACAGTTATAGAACCATTAGGTTGTCCATTACAAGAAACATCAACCTTTGCAAAATCCGTAATTGTAATTGCATCAGGCTCAACCAATGCTGGAACACCTAAAACATCTACCTGACAACCATTCGCATCCTCAATGGTAAAAGTGTATGAACCCGCAGCAACATTGGTTGCTATATTTCCAACAGAAGTTCCTCCTGACCATGTAATAGAATATGGTGCAGTACCACCTGTTATATTGAATTCTACAGTACCATCAGCCCAACCATTACAGGTTGGGTTAACTAAGCTAACAAAGTTTGCTGTAAGAACTGTAGGTTCAGTTATTGTAACAACTTCGTCAGGATAAGTGGTTTTTGTATCAGCAATTTTTATGGTATATGTTTCGGGGCTAAGTCCGGTTAATTCAAACTGTCCACCACCTAAATCTGTAAAAGTAAACGGTTGCGAGGTGGAGTTAGTACATCCGATAGTAAATGGTGGGAATCCTCCAGTTATTGTAAGCAGAATTCTACCATCATTATTACCATTACAAGTAACCATGGTGGGTGTGACAACAATTGAAGTTCCACTAATCAGGATATCAGCAGTTTGCACAAAGCAACCATTCGCATCGGTAACCAAAACATAGTATGTTCCCGCAACAAGATTTGTAAAATCAGCTGGGGGTATTGCAGGAAGAGTTATTGTTTGCGATGTACTAAATACCCCATTGAAGTATAAATCATATGTCAGGTCACCTGTACCTCCTGTTGCGGTGATTCTAATTCTGCCATCGCCTGCTCCAGCAACGGTTTCCTGATCTACAATTAAACTGGTTATATTCAAAGGACTTGGTTCGCTAATTGTGGCATTATCAGTTTGAGTACAACCATTTACATCCTGAACTACAACAGTATATGTACCTGCAGTAAGATTTGTAAAAGTATTAGAAGCCAGGAATGGTCCTCCATTAATAGAATAAGTTAGCGCACCTGTACCGCCAGTAGCGTTAATTGTTAATGCTCCATTATTGTCACCACTACAACCAGAAACATCAGTAACATCCACACTGCTAATTGTAATTACAGGTGGTTCAGAAATGACTATGGGACCTGATACTGCAGGAGTACAATTGTTAGCATCGCTAACCTCAACGGTATAAGTTCCAAAGTTTACGCCAGTGAAATTTCCATCACCATTTGTTGCAACAACAACCGCCCCAGCATCAACTAAACGATAAACCCGAGGAGGTGTTCCTCCAATTGCTGTTACCAAAATAGTTCCATCAGATGCGCCAAAGCAGGTAATATCCGTTGATATTGTTCCCGTAATTTGAATGATTGGGGGTTCAGATATTGTTAAAGGATTTCCAACTATATTACATCCATTGGCATCCATTACTGCTGCGGTATACCCTCCAGCAGATAATCCAGTAAATATACCAGTTGCATTACCATAAGGAGCACCACCTGTAATACTGTAAGAATATGGACCTGTTCCGCCTGCAGCCACCAATGTAATCTGTCCATCAGTTAGTCCAAAACAAGTTATATCTGTAGCGGATTGTGTTGTAAAGTAAAGGGCTGCAGGTTGTCCAACCGTAACTGGTTGTTCTAGAATACATCCATTGGCATCTCTAATATATAGGGTATAAGTTCCGCCTGCAACTCCATTAAATAATCCTGCTGCTTGATAGTTAATTCCATCTATTGAGTATTCTAAAGGAGGAGTTCCTCCTGATGCTGAAGCATTTATTGAACCATCGAGTTTTCCAAAGCAAGATGCATCCGTTACCGTTACCGCATCTACTACAATAGCTGGAGGGCCAGTAATTAATGCAGGTTTTGTGGAAATACATCCATTGGCATCTTTCACATAAACAGTAAAGGTTCCAACACCCACATTAAATATCTTTGTGGTTGGGAAGTAGTTTATCCCATCAATAGAAACCGTTTTGGATCCAGTTCCGCCTGAAACACCACTTACAGTAATCCTGCCATTGGTATTGTACCAACATCCTGTTACATTTACAGTATTTACAGTAAAGTTTATGGGAGACGGCTGTATTAAGGTGATAGGAACACCATTGTTTGCTGCTTGAATACAACCATGAGAATCTCTAACCTTTACGTAGTACAAATTTGTGGGGCCACCCGCAAGATTATCAAACACAGGATTCGTTCCCCAAGATTCAGGTTGATATATTGAATACTCGTAACCTGTGCCAGAACCACCGCTAACATTGTAAATGGAAATCCTACCAGTGTTATCTCCATAACATGTTGTTACGTTTTTAACTGAAAACTCAAAGGAAATTTCGTTAGGCTCAGTTAGTTCAACAACCGTTGGCCAAGTTGCAGAACAACCACTGGCATCTCTAACAACAATATCATAATAACCTTCACCAACATTAAACACATTGCTTGCTTGATAAGTAACTCCATTATTAATTGAATATTCAAGAGCACCTGTTCCTCCTGTTGCAATAATAGTAATAGTACCATCGGAAGAACCTGCACAAGAAATAGGCGTTGTTTGAACATCAGTAATTGTTATTTGTGCTGGTTGTGAAACAACAATGTTCGATTGAACAAAGGAAGGGCAAGAATTGGCATCGGATATATTCACACTGTAAGTTCCGCCTAATAACCCTGCAAAGTTTGCTCCTGCAGGTAAGGTTGGGTTCTGAGTAGCAATTAAATTATTACCAGCATCATACAAGCGATAGGTGTATTGGGGAGTTCCACCTGCACCTACAATTTGAATAGAACCATTATTATTCCCAAAACAGCCTGTAACAGCATTCACAGTTATAGAACCTAAACTAATTGCAGCAGGCTCAGTTAATGTTACATTACCAACGGCCACACAAAGTGAAGCATCGGTTACTGTTACAGTATAATTAATCCCCGCAGACAACCCTGTGGCAGTTTGTGTTGTTTGAACGGGGGTTGTATTCCAACTATAAGTGTAAGGTGCTATTCCTCCAGAAGTATTTACGGTAGCAGAACCATTAGTATTACCATTACAAGTTGGGCTTACGGGAGTGATACTGGTTACTGAAAAATCAGGGCTAACAGTAATGGCTATAACATTACTAAAATTATCGGTACAAGGCAAACTGTTAACAATACGCCTAAACCAAGTGTTTTGAGTTAAATTACCTGGTTGATAATTAATTGAGGTTGCGCCTGCAATATTAGCAAAAGGACCACCCACTCCTGTGATGCTGCTTTGCCACTGATAGGTATATGCTCCACTACCACCTGTTGGAGTTGAACCTGTTAACTGACTCGGCGAAGTATTGTAGCAAATTGTTTGCGCTGCAGATATTGTGTTGTTTGCAATAGAAGGATTTACCGTTACTGTTACTGCATTACTTTGGCTAGTACATACCCCAGAAGTAACAACTCTTCTGAAATAAGTTGTTTGGGTTAAGGCTGCTGGACTATAATTCTGATTATTTGCGCCCGATATATTTGTAAATGGACCTGTAGCCGCAGTTGTGCTACTTTGCCATTGATAAGTATACACTCCAGAGCCACCGGCAGGGATTGGACCAGTTAGTTGAGCTGGTGACGAACCGGAGCATATTATCTGATCAGCACTTATTGTGTTTCCAGTGATTTCTGGAATTACGGTTATTGTAACGGTGTTTGAATATAGTGTTCCACAGGTATTTATCTCAACACGTCTGTAGCATCTTGTTTCAGTTTGATTTGCAGGGGGATCATAAGTAGAAGAAGTTGCGCCTGCTATACCTATCCACCCACCAGCACAATTTGACTGATACTCCCAAAGATAAGTCCATGAAGCATCACCTCCTGTAGGTAAAGTCCCACTGGTAATTAAAGATGGGTCGCCATTGTAGCATAAGGTTTGGTCGCCAGAAATTGTTCCTGCTACAGTATTGGCATAAACCGTAACAGTTACCTCATTGGAGTAACCTGTTCCACAATCGTTGGTAGCAACTCTGCGATAGGTTCTGGTTTGAGTTTGACCTGCTGGTATATCGTAAGTAAGTGCATTTTCGCCTGCAATGACATTCCATGAACCTAAACCTACCCTATACTCCCAGGAGTAAATCCAAGCACCACTACCACCGGATGGCGATGAGATATCTGTAAACGCAACAGGATCTCCATTGTAGCAAACAGCCGCAGGAGAACTAATTTGTCCTCCGTTTATTGCATTAGAAACAGTAACTGTTAAGGTATTAGAATAACCCGTACCACAAAGGTTTGTCGCCCCTCTACGGTACTGAGTTGTTTGTGTTATTCCAGCTGGTACATCGTAAGTTAAACCAGAAGCGCCTATGATATTGGTCCAACCAGAACCTGTATTCTGTTGCCAGAAATATGTGAAAGCCCCATTACCACCTGTCGCTATAGACCCACTAGTAAAGGCTACAGGATCAGCACCGTTACAAACAGTTTGATCAGCAGCAATAGCTCCACCATTAATATCGGCATAAATTGTTATTGTAACAGTATTGGAATAGACCGTTCCACAATCATTGGTAGCAACCCTTCTGTAGCAACGAGTTTCGGTTTGGTTTGCAGGTGGGTCGTAAGTTAATCCATTTGCACCTGCAATTGCAATCCATCCTCCCGCACAATTAGATTGATATTCCCAAGAGTATATCCATGTGCCATTACCACCCGAAGGAGCAACCCCAGTATTGATAATAGCAGGATCGGCATTGTAGCAAAGTGATTGATCGCCAGTAATTGTTCCACCGTTCATTTGAGGGTAAACAGTTATAATGAGTTCGTTGGAGTTAGCGGATCCACAAGCATTAGTTGAAACCCTGCGGTAACTTGTAGTTTGAGTAATTCCCAGAGGAATATCGTAAGTAATAGCATTAGCTCCCCCAATAGCAGACCAAGCACCTACTCCGACTCTTGATTCCCATTGATAACTCCATGCTCCATTTCCTCCTGCGGGGGATGTAACATCGGTAAATGCAACTGGATCGCCACCATAACAAACGGATTGATCGCTAGCAATTGCTCCACCAGTAATTGCATCATAAACAGTTACTGTTAACTCGTTGGAATATACTGTTCCACAGGAATTAACTGCAACCCTGCGATACATAGTTGTTTGGGTTAGGCCTGCTGGCACATCGTAGGTTAAGCCTGTTGCACCAACAATTGCAGTCCAAGAACCAACACCAACCTTCGATTCCCAAGAATAAGTAAAACTTCCATCGCCACCGCTTGCCGGAGCATCGTTACTGAAAGCAGAAGGATCGCCATTGTAACAAATAGATTGACTAGAACTTATGGTACCTCCATTTAAATCGGCATAAACAGTAACAGTTATTTCATTGGAATTTACAGAACCACAACTATTGGTTGCTACTCTGCGATACATGGTTGTTTGGGTTAAGCCAGCGGGCACATCGTAAGTTAATCCATTAGCACCAGCAATAGCAGTCCAAGATCCTGCACCTACTTTTGACTGCCATGAATAAGTCCATGCACCTGTTCCGCCACTAGGTGATGTAGTGTTTGAAAAAGCCACAGGGTCACCATTGTAGCAGATGTTTTGGTCTGCTCCGATAGTGCCTCCATTTAATTGGTCGTATACCACAACCGAAGTTACAGCGGTATTTTCACAACCATTAACATCCTTTACGGTTACAGTATAATTGCCAGAATTATTAGGCGTAACATTGGTAATGCTAGGGTTTTGCTCTGTAGAAGTAAACGGAGTAATAGCATTAGTTGTCCATGCGTAGGACATCATACCCGCAGGCCCAGAGGTTAGATTGATAGTTCCATTATAACACGACGGACCATCGTTGCTTGCGGTGGCAGAAGGAAGAGAATTTACTGTTACGGGTACTGTGTTTGAAGTTTTAGAACAACCATTGGTACCAGTAACTCTTATTCTATAGTTACCTGATACACTTGCAGTATAATTAAAAGAAGTTGCTCCTGATAAGTTACTAAAATTTCGTTGCCACTGATAAGTAACCCCAGATTGTCCGCTATTCTCTTGCAATTCAACCGATCCTCCTTGACAAAACGTAGTAGGGCCCATTGCTACAATATTTGCCAATGGGCTAGGCTTAATTTCGACGGTTACACTAGCCGATCCCTTAAATCCTCCATCATCCTCAACATCTACGGTTAAATTATAAGTTCCAGCAGGAGTGGTACCTTTATATGAAACAAGATCCCCAAAATCATTAAAATATGACGGATTAGTATCCCCGGACCAAGTGTAGGTTAACCCCGTACCAGTTCCTCCAAACGTCTCAACGGTGAGAGCTACAGGTGCACCTTGGCAAACCTCAACATAAGATACGGCATCGGTACCATAAAGGATAAAAACATTTAATGTTTGACCTTTTATAGGCACAAAGGAAGAAAGGGCAAAAATGGTTAGTAGAGCCACAATGCTTGTAATATATTTTCCAACCTTTCTCATCGTTGTAGTATTTTTATTTTATTAAAATCGATTCTGAAACAGCAATACATCCATTACTATCTTTAACTAAAGCCTTGTAATTACCTGGCGCAGGCTTAGCAAAAGACTCATTTTCTAAACTTTCAATTATTTTATTATTCTGCATCCATTTATAACTAATAATGCTCGAACCGGCAAGCAACTCTATACAATTTTTAGTTGTAGAATACGAAATGTTAACTATTGGCCTAGGGAGTACTATTATTGTAATTACAGTATCAAGCACTTCCCGATCATTGATTTGAAGAGTAAAACCCAATTTTATTTCACCCGGCTTGGATGTATTAATAGAGATAATCTCGTTTTGATTTTTTTTTATTATACCAAAATCATCCTTCCAGCTGAAACTTTTATAGTTTTCAAATTTAGGTTCAATATGAGCAATAATCCCATAAGCCCGTCCTTCGCAAACAGTAAAACTTTTATTGGTTGTTTCAAAGTTTACAAACTGTCCTTGCCCAAACCCTTGCATGGTTTGAATTAAAAAGAACAATATGCATATGTTCAAACTCCTCATTTTAATTAACTGGCATGTTAATAAATATACCTTTTTTTGACAAAATGCCCAAAATTATAGGCGAATGTAAATATTTTTAGTTTATACGCAAAAAAATTAGCCTCAAAATTAAGCTGTTGCAAAGTTCTACTTAACATCTTACATCAAATAAAATAAAAAAATATATTTTAAATCCCTGACAATATGGTGTTTAAATGTTTTTTCTAAAAATCCAAATAAATAATATTTTTTACGTTTTCTAAAGCAAAAAGGTTTGAAACCAGACAATTTTTAATTATTAGAGTATTTGATAATGCCGATAAAATAAATAATTATGCGACTTACAAAGAAAACATAACAAATATACTGCCAAACCATACATTTAGCTATTTAACTGATGTTTAATATTTTGAACTGTGAATTTTAGCCCGAAAACGGGCAATGATTGAAAATTGTAGAAGTAATGACAAACATTAAATAAGGAAGAAAACTAAAACGATAGCAAGTCCAGTTAAATATCCAACATACACCTGAGATGGCTTATGGTCACCGTTTTTAAGCCTTGCCGATGATAGTAAGCCTGCAACAATAAAAACAATCATTATTAAAGGTAATGCACTAAAATAACTTTGGGCAGCACTGGCTAACAAAAAACCCGACAAACCACCTATGCCCATTAAGTGAAGGCTAATTTTCCACCAATATGAAATTAATGCTGCGACTAAAAGCACAAGAACACCACTTTCGATAATTTTAAGCAATACCTGAGGCACGGGCAGCCTAGCCATTAGGTATAATGTAAAAAAATATGGAATAGAGGTTATTATTATTGGAACGATTCGTTCGCGATGTTTCTCTAGGTGAAAATTTTTTATCAATCCCAATCGTTTCAAAATAAGTAACGATATAATTGGAATAAGCAAAGTATTAAAAAAAACAACAATTACTATTATTAGTTTTATTGAATTAGGTAAATAAGTAATGTAAGACCCCGATATAAAAATCAACATAAAACTATAAAGGGTTACTAGAAAAGGATGAAAAATTACTGAAAGAATATTTGCAAGCCTTGATGTCATTTCACTTTCCCCTACTTTAATTCCTTACGTAAACGGGCAACTGGAATTCCTAGTTGCTCACGATATTTTGCCACAGTTCTGCGCGCAATTGGATATCCTTTTTCCTGTAGAATAGCCATTAACTGCTCGTCGGTAAGCGGTTTGCGCTTTTGCTCGTTATCGACACACTCCTGAAGTATCTTTTTGATTTCCTTGGTGGAAACCTCCTCGCCAGAGTCGGTTTGCATGCCCTCGCTAAAAAAAGACTTTAGCGAATATATTCCGAAGTGAGTTTGAATGTACTTACTGTTGGCAACCCTTGATATGGTTGATATGTCGAGCCCTGTTTTATCGGCAATGTCCTTCAGAATCATTGGGCGAAGTTTGGTTTCA
>JAEXVC010000003.1 GCA_023406715.1 Bacteroidota bacterium
GGAGTTGATTTAGTGTTTTTATTTATTATGAGATTCGGTTATTAAGTTATTGAGGTGCGAATTACTTCCATCTTCCAACTATTCTTCGAACTAATTTGTTTTTTGCCAACAAGTTTCTAGTTTTGCCATCGAATTGTTGGGTTGTGTTGAATTATGAGCAAGCATATAAAAGTATTATCTATATCCGTTATTATTGTTTTTGTGGTGGTGGGTTTTGTTGCTTTTCGCGACAAGTCAGTGGCGTCCTTTAAAGTTAAAACTAAGAAGGAAAATCTTTACCCGAATCCAAATACAACTATTATTACCAATAAACTAACCGATTCTACTCAGTTTGAACTAGTAAATAAATCATTTGAGCAGTTTGTGGCCAAGTGGGGACTAACAGGTGCGAGTATTGCAATTGCTAAGAATGGAAAATTGGTTTATACCCGTGGGTTTGGCTATGCCAACAAGGAGGATAAGCAAACAATGCAGCCTTACAATACAATGCGCGTTGCCAGTGTCTCCAAGTTAATTACTGCTACCGCAATAATGAAATTGGTGGAAGATGGCAAGTTGAAATTGGAGGATAAAGTTTTTGGCTCCAATGGAATTCTTAACGATACAATATTCCTCAAGTATAAAGATAAAAGGGTAGAGGATATTACTGTTTATAATCTGCTTAACCACTCAGCAGGGTGGACATCGCGTTGGGGCGACCATATGTTTATAAAGGAGGTGATTGCAAAAGAATTAGATAAAGAACTTCCTATTTCATTGAACGATATTGTTGTTTTTGCATTGTCAAAGAAGCTTCATTTTGCTCCAGGAAACCACAGTTCTTACAGTAACCTTGGCTATGGGATTCTTCAGTTAGTAATTGAGAGAGTCACCGAGGAGAGTTACGAGAAGTATGTTAAGGATAATATTTTTGAGCCACTTAACATTCACGATGCCTATTTATCGCAGAATTGGGATAGTTTAAGGTACAACTACGAAGCCCGTTACTACGAAGTACCCGAGGCAGAGCTGATAATGGCATACGATGGTTCAACAGATAAAGTGCTGAAAAGTAGAGGCGGTAATGATGTTAAAACGCTGGGAGCAGCAGGTGGTTGGATAATTTCATCCATCAATCTAACTAAATTAATTTTGGCAATCGATGGTGATGATAGTTTTCCTGATATTATCTCAAAAAAATCCGTTGCCACAATGGCTGTTGCCGATAAGAAATTCCAACCTTTAGGTTGGCGTTGGGTGATGAACGGAAAACTTTGGCGTTCAGGCTCGTTACCTGGTACAACAGCATTGGCTGTTTCGCGTAGCGATGGTTACTCCTATGTATTTATATCAAATTGCAGTCCATGGAAAGGGGCTCGTTTTCCATACATTATTGATAGGTTTATGGATAAAACTTTGCCAAAGTTTGATAAATTGCACTTTAACGATTTGTTCTACTACGGAATTGCAAGTAAGAATTAGTCTTTTGTCATGCTGAACTTGTTTCAGCATCTCTTCGTTATAAAGCCTAATTCAAACTAAAATTATTCTCTAGCAACTTTTCCTGTACCTGAATTTGTTCAATGTATCTTAACCTTTTGATAAGGTAACGTTCCATCTTGTAGGTATCCCGCAACGAGTAGAACGAGAACTTCTCGTTGGAGTTAAGCATCATCGATTTTGCAATGGAGAATAAATTAATTGAATTGTCTGTTACCAAAGAACCGAACACCGGATCTATATTTAATTTAAGTTTTTTTACAAGCACAATCAACTCAGGATTTGATGTTAAGTAATTATCATCGACATATTCAATAATTCCACCGCCATAAAGTTTTCCAGGAAGTGATTCAGTAAAGTCGAGCAAATGGAAGTTCTTAACACCTTTAATTAGTATAACCATTTCGCCCTTGTTATTTTTTGCAACTACGTTTAGCAATTCAACTTCGCAACCATAGGTCTTAATCTCATCACCTATAATATATGGTATCCCAAAGGTGTTGCCACTCTCCTCGCATTCATTAATTAATTGCTTATATCTTGGCTCAAAAATACGTAATGGGATCTCCTCTCCGGGTAAAAGGAAAACACCCAGAGGAAACATTGCCATCGATTTTGTTGTAAAGCTCATATCTATTGTAAAAAATTAAATTATTTATCTGTTAATGGAACAAATTTAAGCGATGCTGAATTTATGCAGTACCTTAAACCTGTAGGTTCGGGGCCATCGTCGAATACGTGACCAAGGTGTGCTCCACATTTTTTGCACATCACCTCGGTTCTAATCATGCCATGACTTGTATCCTTTGCAAACTTAATGTTATCAACAAACTTAGAATCGAAGAAACTAGGCCAACCACAGCTAGAGTTAAATTTGGTATTCGATTCAAAAAGTTCTGCTTCACAGCAAATACAAATATACTTGCCTTTCTCAAAATGATCCCAGTAATCGCCAGTAAATGGGCGCTCTGTACCTTTCTTTTGGGTTACAAAGAATTGTAGGTCTGTTAATCTACTTTTTAAATCATCATTATTCATCTTCTTTGATGTGTCTGTTTGACATCTTACATTTAAACCAATTACCATTAAAAGTGTTCCAATAATTAGTTGCTTATGTATTATCATAGTTATTGGCTTTATTTTTGTTGATAAACGCAATGCAATCAAATTTGTTCATAATGTGTTTGCTGATAAAAGCATAGTTTATTTATTACTAGATGTGGTTGAATAACTTTTTAAGTTATTTTTTGTTAACCGTTAACCTATTAATCTGATTGGCAATTATTTTTGTAAATATCAAAATCATATAACGATGAAACGATTACTAACAATTACTTTCGGTATCCTATTATCAGGATTAACTTTAGCGCAGAACGTTGAACAGCGCGAATTACCTTTCTTTGATAAGATAAAAGTTTCTGGGCAAATTAAGGTTTTTATTGAGAAAGGGGATAAGGAGTTTGCTACTATTAAAGCCAATGAAATTCTTACCTCCGATATTATAATTGAAGTTGTAGGTAAAACCTTAGAGATTAAACTTAAGAAAGATTCAAAGAAGCAAGCAAAAGCCGAAGTATTTGTTAAGTATAGAGAGTTGAGAGATATTTCTGTTGCTGCAGCGGCGTATGTTAGCATGAACGATACGCTTAAGGTTGATAAGTTGGTTTTGAACGTTATTACCACATCGGAGTTCGATAGCGATATTATTGCCAATACCATTGATGTTAAGGTAGGGCAGGGCTCCTCGGTTCGTTTACGAGGAACTGTTCAAAATTACGAGGCTACTGTGAGCACAAAAGGTATTCTATCTGCACTTGAATTAAAGTCCGATAGTGCTTTTGTAACAGTTGGAACTGGTGCAATTGCCAAAATATATGCTAAGGAGTTTATTGAGGCCAATGTTCGCCCAGCGGGTAACTTAACCTATACTGGCGCTCCAAAACAGAAAAATATTAAAACTTCTGTTGGTTCTACAGTCCGAGAAGAATAGTATTTTTCAGATATAATCAGAGTTCCAGACTAGTTCTGGAATTTTTTTTGTAATTATTTTAACCATATGGTTAAAATAATTGGTTAAAAATTTGGTAACTGAAAAATCGCATCATATATTTGCCGAACGGTTTAACCAAATGGTTAATTAATTATGACAGCAAAAAAAATAGAGAAAGACACTGAGAATAAGATTCTTGAGGCGGCCAAAAAGGTATTTATCCTCAAAGGATTGGATGGTGCACGTATGCAAGAGATTGCCGACGAGGCGGGAATCAACAAGGCATTGTTACACTACTATTTTCGTTCTAAGGATCAACTATTTATGATGATTTTTAGGGTTGAAATTGGAAATTTCTTTCCACGGTTAATTCCGATTTTACTATCAAAGGATATGACGTTCGACCAAAAAATTTATCATTTTGTAGATAACTACATCGACTTGTTTCTAAAGAATCCATTCCTGCCAACATTCATAATCCGTGAAATAAACCGCAATCCACAAATGGTTGCTCAGTTTTTTAAGGAAGCAGGAATAGAGTCAAACAACTTTAAACAAATAATTGCTGGATTTGCTGGCGAACTGGGAATCAGTCCAAAAGAGGCATTTCACCTAATAATTAATACTGTTAGTGCTTGTATATTCCCATTTGCTGGCCGACCAATTATTGAACAGGTTTTCTTTGATGGTAATGCAAATGATTACAATCTCTTTCTGGAGGAACGTAAGAAATTTGTGGCTGAGTTTGTGGTGAATTCAATTAAAGGAAGAATGATTAATACTAAATAACGATGAGAGGGTCAATTTTTAAATCAACATTTTTATTTATCGCAATGCTACCTGTTCTAGGATATTCACAGGATACGCTTTCCCTGTCGGGTTTGCTAAAGAGTATGCAGCAGAATAGTTCTCTTTACAAAATATCGCCGGCAACAGACTCTATCTACGCTTTGCGTAAATCCAACATAAAGGTAAACTATTTGCCACGCGTGGATTTTAATGCAGAGGCTACCTGGCAATCGGATGTTACACAAATGAATATCCCTATCCCAAATATTTCAATTCCTTCGCCCGATAAGGATAACTATAAACTAACAGTTGATGTTAGCCAGCTAATTTGGGATGGTGGGGCAACAAGTTCAAGGCTGAAATCGGAGGAGAATGTTCGATTACTTGAGCAGAATAAGGTTGACAATGAACTATACCTATTGAAGGATAGGGTTGCCTCGCTGTATTTCGGGTTATCGTCCATCGATATTGCCATTCAGCAGCTAAGAATTATGGAAGGTGAATTGGATAAGCGAATTGCTGAAATACAGGCAGGGGTCAATGCTGGCGCAATTCTCGAATCGTCGCTTATTGCGTTACAGGCCGAGAAGTTAAGGATTGGGCAAAGTATTGATGCAAATCTGGCTCAACGCGATAATTTGATAGAATCAATTTACTCCATTACAGGAACAAGAATTGGGGAGCGGACCGGAATCAAGTTGCCGAACTTAACCGTTCCAACCATCAATCTGTGCAACAGACCTGACTATAAAACTTTCGATTTGCAGCAGAACTATCTATCTGCAACATCAAAAATACTGTCGAGTAAACGAATGCCAACGCTTGCTGCATTTGCCAAGGCTGGTTATGGAAAGCCGGGGTTGAATATGCTTTCGAGCGAGTTTGATACATATGCCATAGTGGGTGCACGTTTGTCGTGGAATATTTGGGATTGGAATAGCACATCGCGTGAGCGACAGAATATTAAGATTCAGCAGAACATTATGAACTATCGTCGCGATGTGTTCGATGATAATTTCAATTCGCAGGTAAAATCATCAATGGCGCAAATCAACTCCTTGGGAAAGCAGATTGCTAGTGACGAGAAAATTGTTGAGTTATTGGAGAAATCTGTTCAGGTATCTGCTTCGCAACTAAAGAACGGAACAATAACATCTGCGACATATCTGTCGGATTTTAACAGCCTTTTGCGAGCAAGAATTGATATGAGTTTGCGTAAAGTGAAATTATCGCAGGAAAAGGTTAAACTGTATTTTTCAATGGGTTTAGATATTAACGAATAATAAATATAAGGATATGGTTTTCAATAGAATTAAATTTTTGTCGATGTTGTTTGCTGTTGCATTCATTTCATCGTGTGGTAGTAAAAATGGTGAGTCCGATGCGTACGGAAATATCGAAACCGATGATGTAACTGTTTCGTCGGAGGTAAGCGGAAAACTTGTAGAACTAAAAGTTGATGAGGGCGACAGGGTTGCAAAGAGTCAATCAATTGGGTTGATTGATACCGTTCAACTTCAACTTAAATTGAATCAACTTTACGCTCAATCCGATGCTGCTAAAGCAAAATTACAGAGCATTAATGCTCAGGTTGCTGTTCAGGAAGAGCAAGTAAAAGTCATAAAAGTTGAACTCGATAGGGTTAAGCGTTTGGTGGCCGATAGTGCTGCTACGCAACGTCAACTCGATGATGTAGAAGGGCGATATAACATTGCAATGCGTCAGAAAAGTAGCATAGAGGTTCAACGTAGCGGTGTAACTGCTGAAATGGCCGCAATTACTGCACAAATTGACCAAGTTAAGGACCAAATAAATCGTTGTAAAATTCTATCGCCTACCCCGGGAACAGTTGTGGCTCGTTATGTTCGCGAAGGCGAACTGGTAACTACTGGAAAACCTATGTGCCGTGTGGCAAAACTCGATACTGTTTATGCTCGAGTTTATGTTGACGAAACTCAACTTTCCGATTTTAAACTTGGAACTACCGTTAAGGTTATATCAGATGGTGCCGATGGTAAATTAATTGAAAACGATGGTTCAATAACTTGGATTGCTTCTGAGGCTGAGTTTACGCCAAAAGTAATTCAAACCCGAAACGAGCGCGTGAACTTAGTGTATGCCGCAAAAGTGCGTATTCCTAATATCTCAGGTACTTATAAAATTGGGATGCCTGTGGAGGTGAGGATTGTAAGGTAAATTATTGGTTGATAGTTGATCGTGAAAAGTCACAAGTCACAAGTCACAAAATATACCTAACAATCTAAAAGTCTAGTAAAATGAGCGTAATCAAAATAAATAATGTTTCAAAATCCTACGCAACAGTTCAAGCCTTAAAGGATATAAACTTAAACGTGGAGCGAGGTGAACTATTCGGATTAATTGGTCCCGATGGTGCAGGGAAAACAACCCTGATGAGGATTTTGACTACACTTCTGCTGCCCGATAAAGGAAACGCGCAGGTTTGCGAATTGGATGTGGTGAACGATTACCGTAAGGTTCGAAATTTACTTGGCTATATGCCCGGCCAATTCTCGCTTTATCAGGATTTGAGTGTGGAGGAAAACCTGAAATTTTTTGCAGGTGTTTTTGGAACCACCATTGAGGAGAATTACCATTTGATTGAGGATGTTTATAAGATGCTGGAGCCATTTAAAACTCGTCCTGCTGGTAAACTTTCAGGCGGAATGAAGCAGAAATTGGCGCTTTCGTGTGCATTAATCCACAAGCCCGAGGTTTTAATTCTTGATGAGCCAACAACCGGAGTTGATGCCGTTTCCAGAAAAGAGTTCTGGGGATTGCTCCGTAAGTTAAAATCCGAAGGAATTACAATTCTGGTTTCCACAGCGTATATGGATGAGGCATCGCTTTGCGATAGGGTTGCTCTAATTCAGAAAGGTGAAATTTTAGGTGTGAATAAACCTGAACAGTTTGCTCAGGAATATCCATACAAACTTTTCAGCATTGAGCATCCCGATGTTACGTTGAAACTGAATGAGGTGCGAGGGTTTAATTCGTGTAAGGGTGCGTACCTGTTTGGCGGAGCATTACACTTTTCGTCAGCAAATAACGACGAAACATCGGAGGGTATTATTAACCAGTTGAATGGAATAGGGATTTCTAATGCAATTGTAAAACCAATTGATGCAGGTATTGAGGATTGCTTTATTCAGATGATGGAGAACTAGATAAGGTGACATAGAGTGACAGGTGACGAGTAACACAAGCAAAGTTTATTCTATCTTTTATCTCCTAAATACTTATTTCTAAATTCTTTTAAAACATGGCTAATTCAAACAACGATATCGTAATTGAGGTTAAGGATTTGGTTAAGCGCTTTGGCAATTTTGTAGCCGACGACCATCTTACCTTCAATGTATACAAAGGCGAAATATTTGGCTTTTTGGGAGCCAATGGTGCCGGTAAAACAACGGCAATCCGTATGCTTTGTGGTTTGCTGCAACCAACATCGGGCGATGTGAAAGTGGCTGGTTTCGATGCATACACACAATCGGATTTAATAAAGGCAAATATTGGCTATATGAGCCAAAAATTCTCATTGTACGACGATTTGAGCGTATGGGAGAATATCCGCTTTTTTGGTGGAATTTACGGCTTGTGGGGGAGTGAACTCAAAAGTAGAGCCGATGAGTTAATCAACAATTTACAGATGAACGATTCTAGGGATGTGCTGATTAGTTCGTTACCTCTTGGCTGGCGACAACGACTATCGTTTGCAGTATCGATGATACATAAGCCGCCTATCGTTTTTCTGGATGAACCCACAGGTGGAGTAGACCCGATTGCTCGGAGGCAATTCTGGGAAATGATTAACGAAGTTGCAGCCTCAGGAACAACTGTATTTGTTACAACGCACTATATGGACGAGGCCGAGTATTGCCACAGAGTAGCAATCTTGGTTGATGGCAAAATGGTTGCACTCGATACTCCTGCAAATTTAAAGAAGGAGTATTCTGCAAGCAGCATGAATGAGGTGTTTATATCGTTGGCTCGACAAGGACAGAGAGTGGAGTAGAGAGTTAAAAGTTAAAATAAAACCTTAAAGTCTAATAGTCAATCTGTCGAAACACCATCAACAATCAACAAACAACGAACAAAAACTATGGTACAAAATAGATTCAAAGATTTTCTTGTAAAGGAGTTCAAGCATATAATCCGCGACCCTCGTACATTGCTTATTGTAATTCTGATGCCAGTATTGCAGCTGATAATATTTGGATACGTTGTATCCAACGAGATATCGGATGCCAGAATTGCCATTTACGATAAATCCAACGATTACTTGAGTCAGAAGTTAACGCAGAAGTTAGCTGCATCGGGATATTTTTTGCCAGTGTGCAATATTAAAACCGATGCAGAAATAGACCAAGCATTTAAGGCAGGCGATGTTAAGTTGGTTATTGTATATGAGCCCAACTTTGCCGAGAATTTTATCAGGAATAACAAAGCCGACGTGCAAATTATTACCGATGCATCGGAACCAAATACAGCAAGTATTTTGGCTAACTATGCTCAAGCCGTAATAACAACGTTTACTAACGAGCAGAATAGTAACGGAATTTCATCCAATAAACTCGATATTCGCTCTAGAATGCTTTACAACGAGGAGTTGAAGGCCGTTTATATGTTTGTTCCAGGAACAATGGTGCTTATACTTATGCTTATCACCGCAATGATGACATCAATTTCCATTACTCGCGAGAAAGAGCTGGGCACGATGGAGATTCTATTGGTTTCGCCATTGCGTCCTTCGCAAATCATATTTGGTAAAGTTTTACCATATGTGAGTTTGGCATTCTTTAATACAATTATCATACTACTAATGGGTTACACTGTATTCGGATTGCCATTGCGCGGAAGTTTGGCACTATTACTTTTGGTTTGCTTCATTTTTATACTTCTTGCGCTATCGTTAGGGATTTTAATATCAACTTTAAGTAAAACACAAGCCATAGCAATGTTTATGTCGATGTTTGCTTTGATGTTGCCAACCATCCTTTTATCGGGATTCATTTTTCCAATTGAGAATATGCCTAAGGTTTTACAATGGTTGAGTTTAGCAATGCCGCCACGTTGGTTCTTATCGGCATTAAAAACTATAATGATTAAGGGCGAGGGTTTTATTTATGTATGGAAAGAGATTGCAATAATGTTAGGAATGACAGCCTTTTTCCTTGCCTTAAGTGTGAAAAAATTTAAAGTGAGGTTAGAGTAGAAAGTTAAAAGTTAAAATATTGCCTAAAGCCCAATAACCATAATGTCAAATAGTCAAATACTCAGTCAATGAGAACAATACTATTCATACTTCAGAAAGAATTCATTCAGATATTCAGAAACAAGGCAATGCTGCCAATAATATTTATGTTGCCAATTGTGCAGTTGCTTATACTGGCTAATGCTGCAACTCAGGAGATGAAGAATATCAACCTTGCTATTGTGGATTTTGATAATTCAAAGACATCAAGGGAACTTATCAATGCATTTTCAAATTCACAATTCTACACAATTATTCCTGTAAAACAGTCGGTAAATGATGCAATGGATAAGGTGCATAACAGTCAGGCCGATGCTATTCTTGTAATTGAGGACGATTTTGAGGAAAAGATTGTAAAAAGTGAAAAGGTTAATTTGCAATTGCTAACTAATGCAATAAACGGTACAGCTGCATCGCTAATAAATGGTTATACATCATCAATTGTTACAGGGTATTCGGCAAAAATTGGAATTCAAAATGTTGAACAGTTTAAGCCCGCAATAGCAACAAAGGTAAGGCACTGGTACAATCCTGAGTTAAACTATAAACTTTATATGGTTCCGGGTATTCTGGTAATATTGGTAACGGTTGTGGGGATGTTTTTAACCGCACTAAACATTGTGCGCGAAAAGGAGTTGGGAACCATTGAGCAGATAAATGTTACTCCAATTAAACGTTATCAGTTTATACTCGGAAAATTAATTCCATTCTGGATTATTGCACTTTTTGAGTTGGCATTTGGTCTGCTCATTGCCCGATTAGTATTTAACTTAACCATTGCTGGTAGTATTCCACTGCTTTTTGGCTTTGCATCAATTTACTTGTTGGTAGCACTATCAGGAGGATTGATTCTTTCAACAGCAGCCGATAATCAGCAGCAGGTAATGTTTATGTCGTATTTCTTTATGATTCTTTTCATTCTTATGAGTGGATTATTCACCTCTACTGAAAGCATGCCTCAATGGGCGCAACTGTTCAACAAAATAAACCCACTCTACTACTTTATGGACGTGAACCGAATGGTAATTCTCAAAGGCTCTAATTTTGCCGATATCAAGGTACAATTTGTTTTTATCTCAATACTAGCCTTGTTAACACTAACATGGGCAGTATTAAGGTATCGGAAAACATCAAACTAAAAGGTTGAACTATTCCTTTTTATGCTAAATTTGTATAAAAAGAAGTGATGTTTGGCTAGTCTACACTTAGTACTTTTATTAGCAATTATTCAGATAATCTCCAGTTTTTAGGAGATAATTATTTATGCCTTCAAGTGAGTTTTTCGGAGATAATTTATTGTAACGAAATTATAAAAAGAGAATTTATTGAGGGATGTAGAACAGATTAGTTAAACTTTGCGTAGAAATATTAAATTTTTTTCTTTTTTTTGTTAATTGGTTTAGTTGGATATTTTTTTACAAGAATAATGAGATACCTCAAACATATTAAGCATTTTGCTTTTCTGCTGTTATTGATTATATCGATAGTTACTCCTTTTAAACAACTTTATTCACAGGGAGCACTTAAAGTTTACGTTCGTTTGATAATAAAAAAGGGCGAGACTGTTGGTTCCAAAATTGTTGTTTACAAGAACGGTCAAGTTACAGAGGAAGTACCATTGAAAAGTGGGCGTTTCGAACTTAACTTGGAGTACAATAACGATTTTGTTCTATCGTTCGAGAAACCAGGTTATGTTACAAAAAAAATTGCGATAGATACAAATGTCCCTGGTGCATTTCGTAAGGATATAGAGCAGGTTAAACAGTTTGAGGTTGAACTTTTTAAGCAGGCCAACGAGAAAGAACTTTTGATATACAAAAACCCTGTTGCTAAAATTAGGTATGCTTCCGATATTGATGATTTTGACTACGATTTAGATTATTCCAGTACAATTCAAAAACAAATAGAGCAGGAGACAAAAGCACTTGCCGAAGAGATTAAGAAGCAGGAGAAGGAAGAGGCCGCAAAGGTTGAAGAAGCTAAAAAGCAACAGATGTTAGCCGAAGCGCAAAAACGCAAAGACGAGGAGGAGGCTAAGAAAAAGGCCGAAGCAGAGGCAAAATTAAAAGAAGCAGAACGAATTAAAGCAGAGGCTGCTGCACGTGCACTTGCTGAGGCTAAAGCCAAAGAGGAAGCAAAAAAGAAGGAAGAGGAGGCTAAAGTAAAAGCAGCAGAGGAGTCTCGTAAGCGGCAGGAAGAAGAAGCGAAGAAAATTGCTGAACAGAAACGTTTAGAAGAAGAGGCAAGAATAAAAGCGATAGAAGAGGCAAAGCGCAAAGCTGAAGAGGAAGCTAAAAAGGTTGCGGAGCAAAAAAAATTAGAGGAAGAAGCTCGTATAAAGGCTGCTGAAGAGGCTAAAAGGAAGGCTGAGGAAGAAGCGAAGAAAATTGCTGAACAGAAACGATTGGAGGAGGAGCGAATTAAACAGGAGGCTGAAAAGGTTCGTTTAGCCGAGGAAGCAAAAAAGAAGGCTGAGGAAGAGGCTCGTAAGAAAGAGGAAGAAAGAATTAAAAAGGAAGCAGAGGAACGCGCCATTGCTGAGGCTAAAGCAAAGGAGGAGGCTTTAAAAAAAGAAGCAGAAGTTAGAGCAAAAGCAGCAGAAGAGGCCAGAATTAAGGCCGAAGACGAAGCTAAGAAAATTGCCGAGCAAAAAAGAATAGAGGAAGAAGCTCGTATTAAGGCTGTTGAAGAAGCCAAACGCAAAGCCGATGAAGAGGCTAAAAAAATAGCAGAGCAGAAACGCCTAGAGGAAGAACGAATTAAGCAGGAAGCTGAAAAAACTCGCTTAGCTGAAGAGGCTAAAAAGAAAGCAGAGGAAGAGGCTAAACTTCAGGAACAGGAACGAATAAAGAAAGAAGCAGAGGCGAGGGCTTTGGCTGATGCAAAAGCAAAAGAGGAACTTCTTAAAAAAGAGGCTGAGGAGAGAGCTAAGGCTGCCGAGGAAGCTCGTATTAAAGCAGAGGAGGAGGCTAAAAAACTTGCAGAGCAAAAGCGTCTTAATGAGGAGAAGTTGAAAGAGGACGCCGAGAAAATTCGATTGGCCGAAGAGGCTAAAAAGAAGGCCGATGAAGAGGCTCGAATCTTGGAGGAGAAACGAATTAAGGAAGAAGCCGAAAAGACCAGATTAGCTGAGGAAGCACAGCGAATAGCTGACGAAGAGGCCAGGATTAAAGAAATTGAAAGGCTTAAAAAAGAGGCCGATGAACGTGCAATTGCTGAAGCTAAAGCGCGTGAGGAACTAAGAAAAGCCGAAGAGGAAAAAGCAATAAAAGAGGCCGAACGCAAAAAACGTGAAGACGAAGCTAATGCTAAGGCAGAGGTAGAGCGAAAGTTGCATTTGGAAGATCAAAAGAAAAAAGATGCCGCTTTAAGGTTAAAGTTGGTTGCTGAGAAAATGAGTTCAAAAATAGGAAGTGAGGATGCCGAAAAGGTGGTTAGTTTATTGACTCCCGAGGATGTTACCCGCAGATATACAAGAGAGCGTACCGATGAGGTTATTCGTTTGCCTCGAATTATTATAACGCGCACAGTTTATAATAGGAACGACAAGATTACCTTCTACTCAAGAGTCGACCACGAATGGGGCGTAGTTTTCTACTTTAAAGATGGTTTCTCCATATCCGAGGATCAGTACAAGATTGAAACAAAATAATTCCGAGTAGTTTATAATGAAGGAGTTTGTTACTGCTTGTCCCCGAAATTGCTACAGTTCTTGTGGCTTAAGAGTGATTGTTGATAACAACAAAGTTGTTAATGTCTCCCCGCTACCTTCAAACTTGGCTACCCCTAAGGGTGTTTGTTTAAAGGGGCAAAGTTACGTGGAACGTGCCAATTCAAAGGAGCGAATTCTTTACCCTCATAAACGTGTTGGCAATGGAAAATTTGTAAGAATTTCGTGGGAGGAGGCGTTAAATACAATATCCCAGAAACTAATTTCGCATAAAAGAGACTACGGTACTCAATCTGTCCTTTATTACGCTGCTAGTGGAATGTCTGGGATATTAAATGAGATTAGCGGACGTTTTTGGCGAAATATTTATGGTGGGGTTACCACCGTTTACGGTAATTTGTGCTGGCCTGCAGGCTTAGAGGCCACAAGGCTAACTCTTGGCGAAAATAAGCATAATGTACCTTGGGATCTTGAGAATGCAAAGTTGATAGTTTTGTGGGGTAAGAACCCTGCCGAGAGTAATATTCACGAGATGTTTCCTCTTGGACAGGCATTGGATAATGGTGCAAAACTCATTGTAATTGACCCTCGTAGGACTGAATCGTCGCAAAGGGCGGAACTTTTGCTTCAGCCATATCCTTCAACCGATGCTGCACTAGCATTAGCAATTGCTAATATTATAATTCAGAACGGTTGGATTGATAAGGAGTTTATTGCGAAGTATGTAAGTGGTTTCGATGAATTTAAAGACCATGTTCAGCAATTTACAACTGAATGGGCATCAAAAATAACTGGTGTTTCAGTAGAACTAATTGAGAAACTTGCATGGAGCATTGGTAATATCAAACCAATGACATTGATTCCGGGTTATGGAATGCAACGCTATACTAACGGTGGACAATCCGTCAGAGCCCTCTTGGCTTTATCGGTAATTACGGGTAACATTGGTAAGCCAGGAGCTTGTTGGCACTATGCAAACCTTCAGAGCTATGTTTTCGACGATGTTCTGGAGCCTCTTTGCTACTACCCACCTGAACAGCCCGATGGTATTACCCGCCGTTCTATTTCCACTGCTCGACTTGGCGTTGATATGTTAAATACCAAGAATCCAGAACTTAAAATGATATGGGTAGAGCGAGGTAATCCTTTAACACAAAACCCCGATACTAATACAGTGTTAAAGGCTTTTCGTGCTTTGGATTTTAGAGTGGTTGTGGAACAATTCTTCACTGATACCGCGCTTGAAGCCGATATAGTATTGCCTGCCAAAAATATGTTCGAGCAGACCGATATTATTGGCTCATACTGGAATCCTTATGTACAATTAAGGCAGAAAGTTGTAGAGCCTGCAGGCGAAGTTAAACCCGAAACAGAAATTTATTATCTGCTTGCTCAAAAACTTGGTTACACCGAGGAGCAACTTGAAGGAGTCCTTCTGCCTCCTGGCGATAATTTTGTGGAAAATTTTTTGAATGAGAAGTTGGCAGAATTTCCAACCTTATCGTTAGAGGCATTAAGGCAAGGACCTATACTGGCACCAGGATTACAGGAAATTGCCTTTTCCAACTTCAAATTTGATACTCCTACGAGCAAAATAGAGTTATATTCCAAACAGGCTAAGGATAGATGGGGTGTTAATCCTTTACCAACCTATGAACCAGCATTGGAGATAGATGATGAGTTGAGGAACGATTTTCCTCTTTTACTGATGAGCCCAAATACAAAGAATAAGATACACTCGCAATTTGGTAATCTTGAAATTATAAAGATGGTAAGCGGTCCGCCAACTATCAATATAAATCCCTCCGATGCTCAGCAACGAGGAATAAAAAATGGCGATACGGTTGAGGTGTTTAATAGTAGGGGCCGATTTACCTTAGTTGCAGAGCTTAGTTATCAGGTGAGGGTTGGATGCGTTGTAATACCAAATGGTTGGTGGGGAACACAGGGTGCCCCAGTTAATGCTTTATCCGCAGGACGTGAAACCGATATGGGACATGGCTCCGCTTTTCACAATAATAGGGTTGAGGTTAAAAGGGTAAATCGCAAATAAATGGAAAGCAAAGGATTTATATTCGATTACTCAAAATGCGTTGCTTGTCATGCCTGCTTGGTGGCTTGCTATAATGAGAATCATACACAACCCCCAATATCGTGGCGACAGGTTCAAGCCCATAACAAATTAAAGGTTCCCTTATCTGGCTTTATAAATCTATCTATTGCATGTAATCATTGCGAGGATGCTCCTTGCTTAAAGGCGTGTCCTGCAAAAGCATACCATAAAGATTCCGTTACCGGTGCAATTATTCATACAGCCGATAAGTGTATTGGTTGCACATACTGTACCTGGGCCTGCCCATTCGATGCTCCTAAGTATAATGCTGCAAAAGGTGTGGTTGAAAAGTGTAATTTTTGTAATGATAGGTTGAAGTTGGGTGCAATTCCTGCTTGTACCAATGCATGTCCAACTGGTGCATTGTCTTTTGGTAGTATTGAAGTTTGCGAAATAGCTGTTGCTCCTGGCGTGTCCAATAAGCCAACAAGCCCTAGGGCTAATTTCTTAAACTCCGACGTTGTAAACTCTAAACCTCAAATGGATTTGGGTGTTTCTGGTTTTAATCCTAGCCAAGTTCCAATCATTGATGTAAAACCGAAAATTAATGCCATAAAGGAGTGGCCTTTGGTTATTTTTACCTTGTTATCGTCGTTGTTGGTAGGTTGGATTATTTTTTTGCTTTTTAACCCTAGTAGCACCAATTATGGTTACTATTTTATCGGATTAGGGTTATTGGGTATGGGATTAAGTAGCCTTCATTTAGGAAAACCATTCAGAGCCTATCGTTCCATATTTAATATAAAAACAAGTTGGCTTAGCCGTGAAATTTTGCTTTACTCCTTATTCGTTGGACTATCCTCAATAGTTTTTCTTTTTAGTTCAAACCTTTTCCTTATTTTGTTGACAGTATTAGTTGGGGTATTATTGCTTATAGCCATTGAATATGTTTACTCTGTTGCCGATAAAAACTATAAAACAGTAATCCATAGTGCAAATACGCTATTAACTGCAGTGACTTTTGGTTTTTTGCTCACAAATTATAATAGTATTTCAATTGGTCTAATCGCATTAAAGGGCGTTTTGTATATCACTCGGTATGCATATAAAGATTCCAGTATTACTATGCTTGGATTGGGCTTAATCCGTTTTTTCTTAGGTATCTTAATGCCTTTAGTTTGCATGATGATTTTGAACACTCCCAAGGTTGTGATATTTTTTCCATTTGTAGTAGCGGAGCTAATTGACAGGTTTGAGTACTATAATAATCTTCACATTGATACACCTCTCAATTTACTTAGCAAATCGTTTTCTAAGGGAGATTAGAGTTTAACACTTAAATTTCATTCTGCAAAAGGTATTGTTTGACTAATAATATCTTTTTTTATGTATAACTAGATTATAATTTGATTGATTTCTGAATGATTATTATTATATTTGTTAATACGAAGTGTAATTATGTAGTTAAAAATATTAATATGGACACATTAAATATCAAAGGCACGGCTGAAACACCGAATGTAATTTTTGACCCTGCAAATAATACCTTTGAGATTTCAGGGAAATCATTACCTGAGGATGTTAAAGAGTTCTACAATCCTTTGCTTAAATGGATGAGAGGTTATGCTGAGGCTCCTAATCCTAACACAACCTTGAAGGTGAAAATGGAGTATTTCAATACAGCATCCTCAAAAATGATATTGGAACTTTTTGAGTTGCTGAATGAGATGCATGGTGAGGGTAAGAGTGTAACTATAGAATGGTATTACCAGGAGGACGATGAAGATATGATGGATGCTGGCGCTGATTATGCAGATATGCTTGAAGTACCCTTTAAAATGATTAGTTCTGTTTCCAAATAGCAATTTGATTATGGATAGATTTTTTCTTGAGGCCAGCGCTATAACACCTTATGTTGAATTCGACAAAGGAACGGGTGTATTTATTATTCAAGGAAAATCGTTGCCCGAGGATGTAAAATCATACTATATGCCCTTGGTTCAATGGTGGGATAATTACATTAAGAATCCTAATCTATCTACTAACTTAGTGTTGGATTTTGACTATTTTAACACTGCTTCTTCCAAAATGTTACTAATTTTGCTGAATAAAGTTAAGGAGTTGCACAAGAGTGGGAAGGAAGTGTTAATTACGTGGAAATATCCACAGTTAGATGCTGAGTTAGAAGAAGCTGGAGAGGAATTTGCAGAACTTTTAAATGTACCATTCGAAATGATTGCTAAGCCCATTGATTAACTTATGATATTTTTACAAAATCCCTAGCGAAATGAAAAAGTTACAGATTCTTCCCAAAAAAGATTCTCCTGAAGTGGTATTTGATCCCCTATCAGGAAATTTTTCAATTGTTGGGATAAGCCATCCTGAAAACATATCGAATTTTTTCGATCCTGTTATGAAGTGGCTTGACGAATACCTACTTGAAATTAACAAGTCTGGCTCTGCTAGTATTAAACCTATAAAACTTAGGCTTTTCTTTAAATATATCAATTCGGCATCTTATAAGTATATGGTTACTTTCCTTCAAAAGATGAACGAATTTGTTGTGGCTGGCGTTTCTGTTACTATGGAGTGGCAATATGAGCCAGAAGATGAGGATATGCGTGATGCTGGTTTTGAGTTAATGGAGTATGCCAATATAAAGATTCCTTTTACCTGTTCTGTTTGTACCGATAATGCTTAAATACAATAATATATAGATACAAAAAAGGGAGCAACTTGCTCCCTTTTCTATTTTTAGTCGCCGAAGCTTATTCCAACGCCTCTTGCAGTATTTACTAAATCGCAAGTTGGTTCAACAAAGTTTGGACGGTTGATAGCATCAATTAATGGAACTGAAATAATGTCGGGGTGGCGGTATGCAACCATCTCGCCGAACTTGCCCTCAAGTACCATTTCAAAAGCCTTAACTCCGAATTGAGTTGCTAAAACTCTATCGTAAGCTACAGGGATACCTCCACGTTGAAGGTGACCAAGCACTGTTTCACGAATATCAGCATCAAAACCAATTCTTTTCAAATCGCTAGTTAGCGTGTGGGCTACTCCACCAAGGCGAAGGTTATGGTAACCAACCTCATCACTTTGCTCTGATGTTAAAGTACCACCAACAGGAGTAGCACCCTCTGCAATAACAACAATTGCGTGGCCTTTTCCTTTGTCGTAGCGGCTCTTTAATTTCTCTGCAACCTTATTTATATCGTAAGGAATCTCTGGAATTAAGCAAACCTCAGCACCACCTGCAATAGCTGCGTGAAGCGCAATCCAACCTGCGTAACGTCCCATAACCTCTAAAATAAGAACACGGTTGTGGCTCGATGCAGTAGTTACAAGTTTATCAACAGCATCTGTTGCAATCTGAACTGCAGTTTGGAAACCGAAAGTGAAGTCGGTTGCTGAAAGGTCGTTATCGATAGTTTTTGGAACACCAATAACGTTAAGCCCCTTTTCGTATAGTTGTTGCGATATTTTCTGAGAACCATCGCCACCGATGCTAATAACAGCATCAATGCCAAGGTACTGGAGTTTGCGAATCATTTCATCGGAGCGGTCAACTGCACCCCATGAACCATCCTTGTTTTTAAATGGCCATGCAAAGGGGCCTCCCTTGTTGGTGGTGCCAATAATAGTTCCACCTTGTACGTGAATTCCTGAAACTGCTTTTTCGTCTAAAACTCTAATTTCGGTAGGTTCGCGAAGAATTCCATCGAACGATTGAATACTTCCAATAACCTCCCAGTCTGGCTCCTGTGAAGCACGCTTAACAATTGCCCGTATAACTGCATTCAAACCAGGACAATCGCCTCCACCAGTAGCAACTAAAACTCTTTTCATTCTAATAACATTTAAGTTTATTAATTAAATAAGGTGTATCAATTTTTCTAAAAAAGCCCCTTAAAATTAATTTATCGCCAATATTGCTTTGTTTTTCAGGGGTATAAAAACTAACAATTTGATAATGGGACAAATTTTTCCACCTTGACAAAAATATAAAAAAAATCAATGCTATATTAGCTAACGATGATTAAAGCCTCGAAAATACTGATAAATTTATTTCGCAAACGTGTGAAAACTGCCATTCTCAATCAGCCATTTTTAGGCCATCATTCTAAATTTTATATCAATTTAACAATAATTTATAACTAAATCAATTTAAAGTGATGAAGAAAACGCCCTTTTTCCAAATTAAGAACCTTTTAGTGGCCTTATTTATAGTCACTATGCTGTTAACTACATCGTGTAAGCAGCAGGCAAAGGAGATTGAACCATTTAAAGTGGAGCATGTAAGTTGGGTTCCTAGCGCAACTATCTACGAAGTTAATGTACGCCAGTTCACCCCAGAGGGAACTTTTAAAGCATTTGAGACCCATTTACCCCGTTTAAAAGAACTAGGTGTAGATGTTCTTTGGTTTATGCCAATTCACCCTATAGGTGTAGTAAACCGAAAAGGCTCATTGGGTAGTTACTATTCCGTGAAGGATTACTATGGTATTAACCCTGAATATGGTACTTTGGACGATTTTAAATCAGTTGTTGCAAAAGCTCATGAGTTGGGAATGAAGGTTATTATTGATGTGGTTGCCAATCACACATCGCACGATGCGGTTCTTATTACTGAACATCCCGATTGTTACGTGCGCGACTCCACTGGTAAAGTTGTTTCGCCTTTCGATTGGACCGATGTGGCAAAGTTGGACTATTCTAAACCAGGACTCCGTAAATATATGATTAATATGCTTAAGTACTGGGTAAAAGATATCGATTTGGATGGTTTCCGTTGCGATGTTGCCGCTGAGGTTCCTGCCGATTTTTGGAACGATGCACGTGCAGAACTCGATAAGATTAAGCCTGTATTTATGCTTGCCGAAGCTGAAAATATTGAGTTGATGAAGTATGCTTTTGATGTAGACTATGGTTGGGAGTTTCACCATATAATGAACTCAATTGCAAAAGGTACTAAGAGTGCTGTTGATATTGAGACCTATCTGCTTAAAAAGGCTGCAACTTACCCTAAAAATGCGCTTAAAATGAACTTTATCACCAACCACGATGAAAACTCTTGGAATGGTACTGAGTTTGAGCGTATGGGGGCGGCTGTTAAAACAATGGCTACACTTTCGTTTGTTGTTGATGGTATGCCTTTAATTTATAATGGTCAGGAGGTTGGTTTTAATGAGCGCTTAAAGTTTTTTGAGAAGGACACTATTATTTGGGACGATGCAGCAAATATGACCGATTTCTACAAAAAACTTACCGCTTTAAAGAAAACTCACAGCGTTTTGAATGCTGGAGAAACTGGTGCCGATATTTTCCGCATTAAGTCCAATGCCGACAGCACTGTATTTGCTTTTACCCGCGAGAATGAGAAAGAAAAACTATTTATGGTTTTCAACCTAACCGCAGCAAAGCAGAATATTAAGTTTATAGGCGATGCACATTTGGGTAACTACACCGAGTATTTTACTGGTGAGGCAAAAGAGTTTGTTGCTGAACAGGAAATGGCCTTGGAACCTTGGGATTATAAAGTGTTTATTAAGCAATAAGTAAATGTGAGTACAGTGATAATTTTGAACATCGAATGATGATTTTTTGATTCTAGAAGTATTTATACTTGATTATTCAACGTTCGTAATTCCTTGTTCATGATTCAAAAAGGGTTGTCAAATATGTTTGGCAACCTTTTTTGTTAAATAACAACAAATGGGGATGCTATAACAAAGGCAAGTTTATTAATTTTGTGCTCGAATTCTGAAAATAATTAAAAACTAAGCATATGTACTACACAGTTCCAGTTGTTGGAAAAGTTCATTGGATTGGCGTAAACGACCGCCGTAAGCGTCTGTTTGAGAATATGTGGCCTTTGGATAGGGGCGTATCGTACAACTCGTACCTTATAGTTGACGATAAAACTGCTTTGGTCGATACCATTGAGGATAGGGCTGCCGGAAACTACATTGAGCGTATTGAGAAGTTGCTTAATGGTAGAACTTTGGATTACCTAATCATCAACCATATGGAACCCGACCATTCGGGCGAGATTAAGGCTATTTTCGACCACTTTAAAGGTGTAAAGTTGGTTGGTAATTCCAAAACCTTCAAGATGGTTGAAGCTTACTGGGGAATCAAAGAGAACCTTCATGTGGTTGACGATGGCGATATGCTAGATTTAGGTCATCATAAACTGAAGTTTGTTATGACTCCTTGGGTTCATTGGCCCGAAACTATGATGACATACGATACTACCGACCAAATTCTATTCTCAGGCGATGCCTTTGGTAGTTTTGGTACCTTGGATGGCGGCATTTTCGATGATGAAATCAACTTCGATTTCTTTGAGGAGGAGATGCGCCGTTACTACTCAAACATTGTGGGTAAGTACAGTAATATGGTACAGAAAGCTTTTGCAAAGCTTAAGGGCGTTCCCGTTAAAGTTATTGCAGCCACTCACGGACCAGTTTGGCGTTCCAACCCATCAAAGGTACTTGAACTGTACGATAAATGGAGTCGATACGAGGCAGAGGAAGGCGTTGTTATTGTATTCGCATCGATGTATGGTAATACCGAGGAGATTGCCGATTATATTGGTCGTAAGCTGTGTGAGAATGGCGTTAAAAATATCAGAATACACGATGTGTCGCGTACTCATATTAGCCACTTAATTAACGAGATTTGGAAGTACAAAGGGTTAATCCTAGGCTCATGCGCTTACAACTCGCAGATGTTCCCGCTAATGGAGCAGTTAACCCGTGAGTTAACCCACATGGGTATTAAAAACAAGCAATTAGGGTTATTTGGAAGCTACAGCTGGAATGGAGGAGGGGTGAAGAACCTAATGAAATTCATTGAGGAAACCGAACTGGAGCTTGTTACTGAGCCCTGCGAGGTTTACGGTAAGCCAAACGAGGAAAAACTTGTTCAGTACGATGTTCTAGCTAAGGTTATGGCCGAGAAAATCAAGCAATAATTACTCTATAGAAATTGTAAAGGCTGGATTTTCCAGCCTTTTTGTTTTTATATCACCATATCTACTCGTGAGCAATAAAGTAGTATTCTGCCTTTTGATAGTATAATTTCTCAAAATTGGATTGGGATAACGATTGGTTGCCTTTTAAAAAAGACTTAAGGGTTGAAATTCTTAGTCCAACCTCATTGGTGATAAATTGGTAAATATCGGTAGGGTTTGTTCCATAGTAATCCGATGCACCTAGTCCGCACTCAAAAATAATTGTTGGTTTAACACGCAAAAGAAGATTTTTTGCACCCTTTAGTACATCGAACTCTCCACCTTCAACATCAATCTTAATTAGGTTGATTTTTAAATCGGTTGGAATAATCTCGTCGAGTGTTTTGAGTTCAACGCTTATTTCTTCAATATCCGGACTTTTTACATTGTACTCCCTTAGATTTAAACCGCTATACGCAGGGGCGTTTTTTACAAATTTGAAGGTTGACTCTCCCGCTTTACTTGATATTGCATACGGTAGTATAATCGCTTTTCCTGTGTACTTTTCCTTTAATGATATATACAAATCCGGAATTGGTTCAAATCCATAACGTTGTCCATTTGGAGCGTATTTGATGAAAAAATCAAGTATTTCGCCCTTATGGCAACCAACATCAATGCAGTTTGAGTTTGAATTAAGAGTCTGTTTAATTATGGCCTTTGTAAGTCTGTCGTACTCAATATTCTTACTGATATCCAGATGTATTACATTGAGGAAACTTCTTATATATCGCTTTAAATCCATAAAAAACAATGCTAATAAATTGAAAGTCCTGTGACTTCTGTCTGAAATCTAATATCTAACATCCAAACTCTGTTCTACAGGAAATTATAATGCTTTCGGATTGGCTTTTTCACCTTCCAAACGCACTTTAAGCCCTGCTTAAAGGTTACAAAATCGCCAGCATTAACGGTGTAAACGCCTTCGGGAGTAGTAACGTCAACTTCGCCCTCAAGAATTAGGCACTCTTCGTCGGAATCGTAGAACCAATCGAATTGGGAAATCTCCTTGGTCCAAATTGGCCAACTCTTAATGCCACGCTTGGTAATCTCGTCAGTGCTGAGTTTTTCTATTATTACGCTGCTCATAGTTTTAGGATTAGTAAGTGCAAATCTAGGATTTTTAGGTTAATGTAGAATGAATAATTGATAATGAATAATCTAGAATAATAATTCTATTGCCCTGAATGGGCAAAAGCACTAGCCCCGAGTTTCAACTCGGGGATTAAAGAGCGATACGTTTAATAGGCGATGCACGGAAATGCCTTTATTTGAAAGGTCATCGAATGTTTGCATCGCAATAAATCAATAATCGTATAAAACAAACACATCTTTCTACTATCAACCATTGACTATGGTTTATTCACCATAAAATAAACCAAAATCAATTACCTTTGTCTATCTATTAGCATAATAACATAAAACAATGGAATTCAATATAGCAAAAGGACTTGAGTACACTGCCACAGAGGTGGTTACCAAGGAAAATACTGCATCGAAATACGGCTCGGGGTTGGTGGATGTTTTTGCAACTCCCGCAATGGTTGGACTTATGGAGAATGCCTGTATGAATGCCGTTCTGCCAAGTCTGCCCGAGGGTTTTAACACCGTTGGAATAGAAATTTGTGTAAAACACACCAAGGCAACCCCAATGGGAATGAAGGTTTTTAGCAAAGCAACACTAACCGAGGTGGATGGTAAACGTTTGGTATTTGAGGTTGTTGCTTGGGACGAGGAGGCTGAGATTGGTCGTGGTACGCACACCCGCTTTATTATCGATACCAAAAAGTTTATGGAGAAACTTGCTAAGAAATAGAAGAATTATGAACAAGGAATGCTGAACGCTGAATGATGAAGTGTAAATACTTCTAAAATCAAAAATCATTATTCCTTGTTCGATATTAATAAATACACCTAAAAATGGACTTTCCTTTTCCTCAGTATTACAAGCATCACCTAAAAGTACACTCGTACGAAGTTGATTTAACCCAAAATCTAAGTATAACCGCAATATTCAACTATTTGCAGGAAATTGCCTGGGAGCACGCCGATAAGCTGAAGTATGGCTTTAGCCATTTGCAGGATAAAGGCTGGATTTGGGTACTCTCCCGCATTGAGGTTGAAATATACCAATTGCCCAAATGGACCGAGGAGTTAACCCTAATTACTTGGCCACGCGGTGCCGATGGAATTTTCGCCTTACGCGATTTTGAGTTCTACAACTCCGCAGGCGATAAGGTAATGGCCGCCAGCAGCAGCTGGATTGTACTTGATATCAACACACGCCGACCTGTTAGGATTAACGATTGGTATATGGGTTTCGATTTTGCCGATAGGTCTGCAATTGGCCGTGCATCCTCAAAAATACAGGAACAAACCAACGAGCCAGCCTTTACTGAGCAGTTCGATGTGCGCATTGGCGATATGGATATGAATCAGCACGTGAACAACGTAAGGTATATTGATTGGGCCTACAATACCTTTACCATTGAGCATTTCCGTAATTTTATCCCAACTAAAATCATCGTGAATTTCAATGCCGAGGGCAAATCGGGCGATATTGTAAAGGTGGAGCGCTACAGCGTTGATGGGAACATCAGCATAGTAAACATAGGCCGAACCGCCGACTCCAAAAACCTCTGTAAATTGGAATTCTGCTGGAAAGAAAAATCGTAATTAGTCAATTGGACAATTAGGCAATTAGCAAATTAGAAAAGTAATATCTTATAGTTGTTATTCAAATGCAATAATTTGATTTTTAATTTTTTGCAAATTTTTATCTTTCTACTTCATCATTCCCAAATTATCTAATTGTCAAATTATCACATTGTCTCATTGTCCAATTGTCTCATTGTCATATCAACAAATTCCGTATATTAGTAAGCAATTAAACACCTGAGAGTATGCTAACCGAATTGGACTTGAAACAGCTGGAGGAGAAAGGTATAACTCCCAACGACCTGATGGCTCAGGTTGAATCGTTCCGCAAGGGATTTCCCTATTTACGCATTGTAAAACCTGCCACCGAGGGCGATGGTATTATTAAGCTCGACCCCGAGGAGGTTGATAACCTCATTGACCTTTACAAAACGTTCGAGGGTAGCCGGTTGAAATTTGTTCCAGCATCGGGTGCTGCAACCCGAATGTTTAAGCACCTTTTCGAGTTCCGCGAGGAGTACCATGTAAAGGGAATGGAGTGTTTTACCGATAAAACCTTCAACTCCATATTCTACTTTTTTCAGCATATCCACAAGTTTCCGTTCTACGATAAGCTCTACAACGAGCTCTGGAGCATTGGCTACAAAATGGAGGAGTTGCTGGAGAATCACGATTACCTACCAATTATCGATTCTCTTTTAAACTCCGAAGGGTTAGACTACGGTTTTCTGCCCAAGGGATTGATATACTTCCATAAGTACGGCGATATATCGCGCACAGCGCTTGAGGAGCACTTGGTGGAGGGAGCGCAGTACGCCCGCGATATTCACGGAAACGTAAATATCCATTTAACCGTATCGCCTGAGCACCGCGCTGGGTTTAATGCTTTGGTGGAGCGTGTAAAAAGTTTCTACGAGAACCACTACGAGGTAACGCTACATATCACATTCTCGGAGCAGAAACCCTGCACCGATACCGTGGCCGTTGATATGCAGAACGAGCCATTCCGCAATGCCGATGGCACGCTGCTTTTCCGCCCGGGCGGACACGGAGCGCTTATTGAGAATCTGGGCGATTTGGATGCCGATATTATCTTTATAAAGAATATTGATAATGTTGCGCCCGACCACCTAAAGCCCCAAACCATACGCTACAAGAAGGCCTTGGCAGGGTTGCTGATTAGTTACAGGAACCTGATATTCGATTACCTGCGCCGATTAACCGAAACCACAGATATTACCGACGATTTAATAGCCGAAATATTAGACTTTACCACCGATGAGCTCTGCGTGGTACCACCAGCAAACTTTGAGGCTAAAAACAAGGCCGAAACCATAGCCTATTTGGTTGATGTGCTAAACCGCCCCATACGCGTTTGCGGAATGGTGAAGAATCAGGGCGAGCCCGGTGGTGGGCCATTCTGGGCCGAGAACGCCAACGGAACAGTCTCCTTGCAGATTGTGGAGAGCTCGCAGATTGATTTAAAGGATGCACGCACAAAAGCCATATTCGACCAAGCAACCCATTTTAACCCGGTTGATTTGGTTTGCAGCACCAAAAACTACAAGGGTAATAAGTTTAACCTACACAGCTACCGCGACCCCGAAACAGGCTTTATATCCGTAAAAAGCAAGGATGGCAAGCAATTAAAGGCTTTGGAATTGCCGGGATTATGGAACGGCGCAATGAGCAGCTGGAACACCATTTTTGTTGAGGTACCACTGGCCACCTTTAGCCCCGTAAAAACCGTAAACGATTTGCTCCGTAACGAGCATCAGGGATGCGGAAAGTAATTAGTAGTTGATAATTTTGTAATTAATAATTCCTTTTTAGCAAGGCGCAGCATAACCGTTGCGCTTTTTGTTTTTAAATTGTTTTATATAATTTTAACAACCTGATGTATTAGGGTTTTTTATAATTTAGAGTGGAAATTAATGACAATAATATTATTAATGAATGCTTTAGTGTATTTTTGTAAGTAATTGAATCATTGATTTTTGTTGTAAAGTAAAATCTTTAAAATGAGGTAATTGTATGATTGTTTTGTCATATGTACTGAATTAGAAGTTTAAGGTAATGATGAAGATTAAAGAAAAGTCAATCACAATAATGAAAGTTTATTTTTGTCAAATATATGATATTCATAGATAAAGATACAAAAAGGAGACTAAAATCTATCAGGTCAGAAACGTTGAATGGAGAAAATTATTCAAGAGACGATTTTGCTAGAAGTATATTGTATTACCCAGCTATGATGGTACCATCTGCACAGGAACCAATAATTGAGCAATTATCTCAAGCTTTAAATAATGAAGTATCTTTATTAGATCCTTTTATGGGTGCTTCAAATACACTCGTTGCTGCTATGAAATACGGTATGAATGTATTTGGACAAGATATTAATCCACTATCAATATTGTTAAGCCAAGTTAAAACTAGTTTTTATCAAACTGAAGAACTAGTTGATGGACTTGAAAGATTGATAGATAATGTGAATTCGGATACTTCGGATAATGTAGAAGTTTCTTTCAATAATATTGACAAATGGTTTACTAGAGAAATTCAAGTAGAATTATCTAAAATATATAGAGCAATTCGAAATGAACCAATTTTGAAAATCAGGAAGTTTTTTTGGATAGCTATAGCTGAAACTATACGATTAACTAGTAATGATAGAACATCTACTTTTAAAATGCATATGCGACCTATTGAAGAGATTAATTCAAGACAAGTTTCAGCAATTAAAACCTTCATTTCCATATCAAGGAAGAACATAAAGAATATAAATGATTTTATTTCAGTTTTAGTTAATAATGGTTATATAAAGGGTGGAAAGTATATAAAAGATGTAAATGTCGTTTGGGGAGATACTAATCTAGGAATTAAAACAGGAAAAACATTTAATTTATTAGTTACATCACCACCTTATGGTGATAATCAAACAACTGTTACTTATGGTCAATTTTCATACTTACCGTTGCAGTGGATACCTATTGAGGATATTGATAGCACCATTGAGTTTGACTATTTAAAAACAATTCAAGAAATTGATTCTAAAAGCTTAGGAGGAAGAAATAAAATAGATATTAATAAAGTTGAAGAAGATTTATTTTCAAAATCTAAAACTTTGAAAAACTTTATAACTAAATTTAAGGATGAGGAAAGAACAAAAGCGGAAAAAGTTTCAAGATTCATTTATGAATTAGATAATTGTATAGATTTAATAATACCAAAAATGAGAAAGAATTCTTTTCTTGCATGGACAATCGGTAACAGAAATGTAAATAAGCAGGTTGTGAGAAATGATTTAATTTTAAATGAACTTTTTCAAACGAAAGGTATAGATTTATTTGTAGACTTAAAAAGAGATATATTAAGTAAGCGAATGCCCAAAAGAAATAACTTTTCCAAAACAATGTGTAAGGAAAGAATATTGATATATAAAAAAACGAATTAAATATTAAAATGATTGATTTGAAGAGATTCTCTGATAGCCAACAAGAAGCTATTACTACGAATGATAAACATTTGAGAATTGTTGCTTGTGCTGGTTCTGGAAAAACTACTACTGTAGCTGGGAAAGTAGCATATTTGCTTGATCCTGCTAATAACTTTGATATTAAACCGTATAATATTATTGCTTTTACATATACTGAAAAAGCCGCTGGAGAGTTAAAGAATAAAATTCTTAATAATGTAGGTCAGTATAGAGGAATGGCGAATATGTATATTGGTACTATACATGGTTGGTGTTTGAAATCTTTACAAGAGAATGAATATAAATATCAAAGTTTTTCAGTTTTAGACGATATTAAACTAAAACTCTTTGTTGATAAACATTATGATGTGATTGGAATGAAGGATATATCTAAACTTTCCAATACATCTGTTTCTCTTCGCCGTTTTATAGATACTTCTTTGTTTGTTAGAATTATGGATATTGTCAGAGAATCTGAAATATGCAAAAATGCATACTATCCAGAAAACATTTTGAGTGCAAAAAAGAAATATCAAGAGGCGCTTTTATCAAAAAGATATTTTGATTTTTCTATGATAATGGAAAAGGCTATGGAATGCCTTGAAGATGATACCAACTTAACGAAATCAATTAAAAATAATTTGAAATATTTAATAGTTGATGAGTATCAAGATGTAAACCCTTTACAAGAAAAACTAATAAATCGACTTCAAAAAATAAGTGACTGTAAATTGATTGTTGTAGGAGATGATGACCAAAATATTTATCAATGGAGAGGAAGCAACAATAAATACATTATAAATTTTGAAAGTAAGTTTGATAAAAATGATGTAAAAACTATACCTCTTTCTCTAAATTATAGAAGTTCTGAAGGTATTACAAAATTGTCAGAGTGTCTAATATCAAATAATGTTAAAAGGATACCAGATAAAAAAATGGATTCTTATAAATCACAAAATTTTGAAAGAGGTAAAGATATTTTATATAATAGATATAATAATGTTGATGAGGAAAATGAGGCAATAGCGAAGTATATTGATGATATCATAGGTGTTAAATTTACAGAAAATAATGAGGAAGAACGTGGTATTGCTTTTTCGGATATTTCTATCCTATTGCGAACATGGAATAAAGCAAATTCAATAGTAGATGCTTTAGAACGGCATAATATTCCTTATATTACTGCTGGTGTTAACCAACTTTTTGCAATGGAAGAGGTTCAAGCAGCACTCTCTATTTTTAATTATTTATATGGTGAAATAAGTGAAAAAGAACTTAAAGAAAAATGGCAGAAAATACCCCATGCTAATATTTTGCCAGAAAAGATTGATTATGCGATATCAAACCTTTCTGAAAAGAACCCAACTAATGAAAAAGTGAAAGATAATTGGGAGTATTCTTTGCAGGATATATTTTGGAATTTTCTTAATGATGCAGAGATTTATGAAGAGAACTTTATAAACACTTCATCTCTAGAATTAGAAGTAAGAAGTAAAGAACGAGCAGAAATCATTTTCTTTAATTTGGGAAAATTTAGTCAGGTTATTAATGATTTTGAGACTATAAACTTTAATAGTACTAGCCCTTCCTTTCACCTTTTCAGTTTCCTTAGTTTTGTTACTTATGTTGCAAAAGATTATTATCCTGAAGGTTGGTTGAATAACCCTTATAAAACGCCTAATGCTGTACAGATAATGACAATTCATCAATCTAAGGGACTAGAATTTCCTTGTGTTATTATTCCAGGTTTGAATCATAATTATTTGCCATCTAAAAAGAAAGGTGGATTAAACGAATGGCATTTTTTAGATAGAGCATTGATCGAAGAGCAATCTCGATATGAAGGAGACGATGATAAAGAAGATGAAAGAAGATTGTTGTATGTTGCTCTTACAAGGAGTCAGAAGTATCTGTTGTTAACACAGGCTCCAGATCTAAATAATCAGTTATATAAAAAAGAATCTCAGTTTGTACCAGAACTTATCAAAGCAAAAATAAACTCATTTCCAATATTGGTCACTGATTTGAAACATAAGTTTTCAAATAAAGAGAAAATTGAGCAAAAGCCAAAAGAAAAAATTAAGAATATATCATTAGACTTTACAACTCTTAAAGATGTTTTTGAGTGCCCTTACCGTTTTAAATTAGTTTCTGTTTTTGGTTTTTGCTATCCATTAAATCAGAGAATGGGAGTTGGTCGATCATTTCATAATTGTCTTATGGAAATTCATAAAGAAGCTAAAAAAGGTATTATGATAAGTGAACAAGAACTTATGCTATTAATTGATAGGCAAACACATTTTCCATATTTGACAAAATCAACAAAATTAAGACAACCATTATACGATAAAGTTAAAAATAATGTAGAAGATTATTACAGGGATAATGTTGATGAATTTAAAAATATTGAATTTGTTGAGCAAGAAATTCAATATAAAATTGATAAAAATATACTTGTTGTTGGCAGGATTGATTTGATTAAGAAAATTGGTGAATCAGGTTATTATGAAACAACAATTGTTGAATTTAAAAGTGATGAGGATGATGCAGATTCACCTATAACGAAAGATCAATTAAAATTATATGCATTAGGACATAGAGAGTTGACTGGAGAAACTGCGAATTATATTATGACTTACGTTATTGGAAAAAACCGCACAAAAACACCTGAGAAACTATATGAAGCAGATTTAGATGATATTCAACAAAAAATAAAAGATGCTGTTGCGTTAATTCGGGATGAAAAATTCTTGAAAACTAATGAAGTAGATGTTTGTAGGGAAAACTGTTATCAGATTCGATTGTGCAGTAATAGAGTTGGTTATAATTTAAAATCAAGAAGATAATGGGTGTTGTCAAAGAAAGACGATTGGCTCTTGCAAATCTAAGGAAACTCACAGAGGACCCTAGTAAAGTTCTATTTATACACTATTCCCAAAGTAATACTTTCGATGAGGATGATTATGGAAATATTTCCCCAATAATAACTTCTATTGTAGTTAAGTCTTTAGATGATCAGATTGATCAACAATTTGCTATTCATTTTGAAGCAGACAAGGCTGATATTCCGATAGATGAAATTCAATATTCTTATCGTGAATTAGAATTGAGAATATTAAAGTCTTTTAATGATTTTGTACGGAGGCATAATGAATGTAATTGGATTCATTGGGATATGAAAAATATTCATTTTGGCTTTGAAGCAATAAAACATAGGTATGAGAAAATTTTTGGAGATTTGAAGGACTACAATGAAATACCTATAAATAACAAAAAAAATTTAAGGAATATAATTGAAGGTATGTACGGTGAAGATTTTGTAGATGGATCTGATACTCTTAAAGCAATACTAAAATGCAACTATGGTAATGTTGATAACAATGTGTATTTAAGTTCAAATATTGAGTCAACAGAGTTTGAAAGAAAGAATTTTATTAATGTTATAAAATCAGTTGACCTAAAAGTAGAGTCCATAAGAAAAATCACTAATAAATTAATGCAAAAAAAACTGAAAGTATCTAATAAAAATAATTATGCAATTTTTTTAGATATTATTAATCACCCAGTGTTTACATTTATAGGTTGGGTAGCAACAATTTCAGGTTTAATTGTTGGATTAATTGCAATAATTTGATAATCCTTGCTCGGCGAAGTCTGCGACTTCGTCGTAACTAAATAGCGGTCTCTGTTAGGCTGAGGCTGTAACTAAAAAGATAAGTATAATAGGTTGGGCGTAGGTTAGCGAAGCGTACCTGCGTCCAATTATTCTTTCAGGCTGAGCCTGAGTTTTCTTCGTCTTTGTTAGAGCGCGTCTAAAAGACGCATTTTTTTACCTGCGCAGAATTTTCTTTGGTTGGCGAGTGTAGTTAGTTTAATGTAATATTCAACACCAACTTTGCCTGATAGCCAAGAACTTATCCGCTTAAAACCCCTGTTAGGCTGAGGCTGTAACTAAAAAGATAAGTATAATGGGTTGGGCGTAGGTTAGCGAAGCGTACCTGCGTCCAATTATTCTTTCAGGCTGAGCCTGAGTTTTCTTCGTCTTTGTTAGAGCGCGTCTAAAAGAAGCATTTTTTTTAACTGTGCTGAATTTTCTTTGGTTGGCGAGTTCTAGTTAGCTCTTGCTCGCGCGGATTTGTAATCCGTGCGGTTTATTTCTAGTAAAGTATAAAAAGTAATTGTCACGGACTATAAGTCCGCGCCAGCAATGGGGAGCTAGTTAGCTTTATGTAATATTCAACGCCAAATTTAGCTAATAGCCAAGAACTTATCCGCTTAAAACCCGCTACTGGTAAGCATTTGTAAATTACTCGTCAAAAATCTTCAAAAATAGGGTAACAAATTGTCTGTCAAACTTATTAAACTACATAATAACTCTATTCTATGGGCAAGGTTTTTTTCGATACAAATGCATATAGATATTTAGTTTTCTTTGCTGGCGTGGTTTTGTAATCCATGCGGTTTAGGCTTTAACAAGTGTGGTCAGATATCTGTTGAATCTTTTTATGTAACCTTAATATTAAACTTAAAACTAAACTGTTATGAAAAAAAAATGTGTGTTTAAATTTTTAGTTATTGGTATGGTAATTCTTGTAACCGCCAGTTGTGAAAAAAGTGATCAAGTTTCATTGGACGTTAAGAATAACAATACCTTAGGTTCTGCTGAACAACTTTTATCAAATATTACAGATGAAGTTATTTCAATTAATATCACCGACCATACTGCACAAGTAAATAATGCTCTTGCAATTAAACAATCACTAACAATAGAAGAGGTTTTTGTTAAAAATCAAATATTAATTAATGGTACTCGATCAACTCGAACAGATCTTCCTGTAGCTCTAGATAAATTTATGTTTGGCTCAAATGAGCAGAAAGGAACACGACGTCCACAGGGCGTTGCGAATTTTGGTAATTATGTTATTAATAGCTGGTATTTTACCGATAACTCTGATTGGGATGGTAATTGTAAATTAACGGTAACAGACCTTTCAAGAAAAAGTTATTTCAATTTAGTTCCAGTTCAGTTTCACGGTACACAAGTCAATAAATTCAAGCATATCGATTCTCATGCAGGAGGATTAACTGTGGTAGATCATTATTTGTATATTGCTAGCGGAAAATCCATTTTAATTTTTGATTTAAACAAGATTTACCCTATTACAAGTAAGCCCGATCCAACTATAGCCACGGATCAAAATTTTATTTATGAGTATACTTATATGATTCCACAGGTTGGCTATATGAGTTTTGAAACAGCATCGCAGGCCAATGCATCATATATTTCGTTAACAGAAATTAATTCTAAGCAATACTTTGTTGTTGGAAATTTTTTCTCAAGAACTGCTGATTATGATAATGGCGGAAAATCAATGATTTGGTTACTTCCCGTAATCCAAAATTTGTATTCATTTCCTGTAATAGAAGTAAATTCCGAAACAAATCAATATATACAGATTGAACCTTTATTTCCTAGTGGGGATGAAAAAAATAAAACAGTTACAAGAATTCAGGGAGCAGTTATTAAGGATAACGTATTAATCTTAAACAGATCTTATACCGATCATGAGACTTTTCAATTAATAGTTATGAAATATTCTGACATTCTTGCTGAGAACCCTACACTTTTGAGTTTTTTCAGTGGGACTAAGAGTAATAAGCAAAGCTATAATAATAAGAATTGGATGGTTGGGTGTGAGGATTTAGAGTTTTACAATAATCGGATTTGGACTATTACCGAGTTTGTTGCATTTAATTCCACAACTGGTTATTTTGAGAATAGAAGTCTATACTCTGCTTCCTATTCCGATATAATAGATCTTTTGGCTCCAGTTCAATAGTAGTTTTTAATCCTTGTTCGAGCGCGTCTTCCGGACGCGTTCGTTCTTAGCTTGAGCGGTCTTAGAC
>JAEXVC010000036.1 GCA_023406715.1 Bacteroidota bacterium
GGTTATGATATGAAACAGGTAACATTCCCTGTTCGTGTTATGAAATTCCTCGGAATTAATCAACTTTTCGTTTCTAACGCAAGCGGTGGTGTTAATCCTGATTTTGAAATTGGCGATTTAATGATTATCAACGACCACATCAACCTAATGCCAAATCCACTAATTGGACCAAACATTAGCGAACTAGGGCCACGCTTCCCCGATATGCACAAAACCTACGACCCAGACTTAATGGCATTAGCCAAAGAGGTTGCTGCTGCTAACGGAATTAAACTACAGCAGGGTTGCTATGTTGGAACAACTGGTCCAACTTTCGAAACACCTAAGGAGTATGTTTATTTCAGAATTATTGGAGGCGATACAGTTGGTATGTCAACCGTTCCAGAGGTTATTGTTGCTCATCATATGAATATTCCTGTGTTTGCAATATCAATTATTACCGACTTGGGCGTTCCTGGTAAAATTGTAGAGGTATCGCACGAGGAGGTTCAAAAGGTTGGTGCAATGGCCGAGCAAAAAATGACACTTATAATGAAACAAATGCTTACTAAGCTATAATTTGAAAAGGGGATCTAAATCCCCTTTTTCTTTTATATTCCTCCCTGAATTATCTCCTTAATTGTTTTTGATAAATCCTGCGGATTTAAATGGTCGGCATCAACAACAATCTGAGCCTTTTCGTAAAACTTTTTGCGCTCGTCGAGAACTCTAATGATATAATCGTTTAGTTCCTCCTTGGTCTTTCCCCAAAGTAAAGGTCTATTAACTTTAGCATGAATTAGGCGCGAAACAAGAGAGGAAACCTCCATTCGTAGATAAACAGTCATTCCTGTTCTATTCATAAAATCGATGCTATTGTAAAAGCACGATGTACCACCACCCGACGATACTACAAAATCGCCATCGAACGATGCAACCTCCTTTAGCGCTTCCTGTTCTATTATACGGAAGTAATCCTCTCCATTTATCTCGAAAATCTGTTTTATGGTTTTGCGGTGTTTAGTCTCGATGTACTCATCTAAATCGATAAATTTATAGCCAAGGGCAGATGATAACTCCTTCCCCACCGTGGTTTTACCACTAGCCATAAAACCTATAAGGTAAACTTTCATTTTAACAACGCTAAAAATAAATGCTTTAGCTAAATTAATTATTTTTTAGGGTTTTAAAACCCTTTACTTTTGAATAAAATAAACACGACCCTTTCGGGTCGTTTTTAGTTTTTACATCTCCAAACTCATCTGCTCGGCTGCAGAATCATCTACAGGAGAGGTTTCATCAGAAGGAACTTCAGTTACCTCCTCCTCTTCCTGAAAAGCGGATGCTTCCTTTTCCAAGGGCTCTACAAACTCAACCTTTTTAATATCGTATGTCGACAGTCGCTTACCTTTCGCTTTGTGGCCTTTTACTGCAATGAATGCATCAACATCAACGGCTTCCTTATCGCGACTGGAGTGCTTGCCACCAAACTTAATTTCAAGGCAAGGGTATAAATCGCTGTTTAAGCTAACTAGGTACGATTTATCATCCTCAGGGATGAATATTTGTGTTTTCTCAGAGTAATCGAAACGGAAACGCTTTAGATAGAACATTTTTTGCTCACCATCGAAGTAAACCGCTGAAAAAATCTTGTCGGCATCATACTTTTCAACAACTAAAGGTTGAGTATCGAAGCGAAGAGAGTATTCTGTACCTGCAAGGAAGTATGTGCCATCATTGTTTACAATCAGTATTTTCTCTCCAGGAGCAAATTCACCCAGCAAAATTCCTTTGCATTCGTGGTTTAACCTAAGCACCTCATCGTCGAACCAAACTTTTACTCCTTCAACTGCGCCAGCCATTTTCTCCTTCATCTGGAGTTTATGGATTGCGTATCGAGTAAAGATATTCCCTTGCGAGCTACGTCCCTTAACCCCAATTTGACTGAAATCTAGTTCAAGTATCAAATTACGTAAACGAGGGCGTGGTTTTAGGAACACCTTCAAAATCTCGGTTTCGCCATTTGGATTTGCGCTGAAGTAAAGTATCTGCGAACCGGGCGTTCCTTTGGTGATATCGTACTCCTTATCGCGGGTTGTTCCAGTAACGGCGCAGCGTTTCATCATAATATCGCCATTCAAACCGTCGCGGTATAGCACGTTGTAAGTTGTTCGTGTATCGTTCTTTTTATAAACCGCCACGTGCTGTATATCCTTACCCACAAATGCTTTCTCCTGCACCTTTTGGATAAAGTATTTTCCATTCTTAAGGAAAACAATTATATCGTCGATATCGGAGCAATCCGACACAAACTCATCCTTTTTAAGTCCGTATCCAACAAAACCTTCGGCGTAGTTCACGTAAAGTTTCTCGTTGGCAACCACAACCTTTGTGGCAACAATACTATCGAAACTGCGAAGTTCGGTTTTGCGCTCGCGTCCCTTGCCGTACTTTTTCTTTATCTGCTGATAGTAGTTAATGGTATAGGCGACAATGTTTGCCAAGTGATTCTTAACCTCTTCCATCTCGTTTTCAATGGCAAGGATATGCTCATCGGCTTTCTTGATATCGAATTTGGATATTTTACGAACGGGCTTTTCGGTTAACTTCAACAAATCCTCGCGGGTAATTTCCCTGCGAAGCAACTTACGGTAAGGGTTAAAACCTTTATCAATGGCATCAATAACCATTTCCCAAGTTTCGGTATCCTTTTCAAGTTCACGGTAGATGCGTTGTTCAAAGAATATTTTTTCGAGCGATGAGTAGTGCCAATCATCCTCAAGCTCCTTCATTCTAATTTTCAACTCCCAGGTTAACAGTTCCTTGGTTCTATCGGCAGAGGCTCTCAGAATCTCCTTAACACCCATAAACCTTGGCTTATCCTGATAAATTACGCAGGAGTTAGTCGATATGGACATCTCACAATCGGTAAATGCGTAAAGTGCATCGATAGTCATATCAGGGTTCGCATCGGGGAAAAGGTGAATTAGAATTTCGACGTTAGCAGCAGTGTTATCGTCAATCTTTTTAACCTTGATTTTTCCCTTGTCGCTAGCTTTTACAATAGACTCAATTAACGACGATGTGGTTTTACCAAAGGGAAGTTCAGTAATTGCCAATGTTTTGCGGTCGACTTTTTGAATGCGAGCACGCATTTTCACTGTTCCACCCCTTACTCCATCGTTGTAACGGCTACAATCGGCCAATCCACCTGTTGGAAAATCGGGGTAAAGTTCAAAATCTTTGCCCTTTAAATAATCGATAGAGGCATCTATTAACTCATTAAAGTTGTGCGGAAGAATTTTAGATGCCAAACCAACCGCAATACCCTCTACACCTTGAGCAAGCAATAGTGGGAACTTTACAGGTAGCGTTACTGGCTCCTGATTCCTACCATCGTAGCTTAGCATCCACTCTGTGGTTTTTGGGTTAAAAACCACATCGAGCGCAAATTTTGATAAACGCGCCTCAATATAACGTGGTGCAGCAGCTCCATCGCCTGTAAGCGTATTACCCCAGTTACCCTGAGTATCGATAAGTAAATTTTTCTGTCCCAGCTGAACCAACGCATCGCCAATGGATGCATCGCCGTGTGGGTGAAACTGCATTGTAAAACCAATTACGTTGGCAACCTTGTTATAGCGGCCATCGTCCAAACGTTTCATCGAATGCAGAATACGACGCTGAACTGGTTTCAATCCATCGTCCAAATGCGGAACGGCACGTTCCAGAATTACGTACGATGCATAATCCAGAAACCAATCCTTGTACATACCGGTAAGATGAGCCTTTTTGGTACCATCGCCGGTAAGCTTCTCTATTTTGGCGTGTAACTCGGGGGAATTATCTTCGTTTTCTCCTTCGGTTAATAACTCGTCGGCATCAAAATCGTCCAATCGCATTGTTTTTCCTCTATTTCAACAAATTCAAAATACTATTTGGTTATGCAACCAAATTATCATCTAACGCATTCACATCCTCGGCCTCAGAATCTACAACAACCTTATCTTCCTCAATAATATCCTCTTCAATTCTTAAGTTATTGATGATAAATCCTTGACGGTCGGGTGTGTTTTTGCCCATATAAAATTCCAACAAATCAAATATTTGGTCATCCTTAGTTAAACGAACGGGGTCTAAGCGCATATCCTCGCCAATAAAATTTTTGAACTCATCGGGTGAAATTTCACCAAGACCTTTGAATCGAGTTATCTCAGGATTTGGACCAAGTTCCCTAATTGCTTTCTCCTTCTCCTCGGGCGAGTAGCAGTAGGTTGTTTTCTTCTTGTTACGAACCCTGAATAGTGGGGTTTGAAGTATAAAAAGGTGCTCCTGACGGATTAACTCAGGGAAGAACTGAAGAAAGAACGATATAAGCAACAGGCGAATGTGCATACCGTCCACATCGGCATCGGTGGCAACCACAATCTTGTTGTAGCGTAGGTTGTCCATATCGTCCTCAATGTTCAGCGCAGCCTGTAGCAGATTGAACTCCTCGTTCTCGTAAACAATCTTCTTGGTTAAACCATAGGTGTTCAAAGGCTTACCACGAAGCGAGAATACTGCCTGTGTATTCACATCGCGCGATTTGGTGATTGAACCACTCGCAGAATCACCCTCAGTGATGAATAGCGTAGATTCATCTGCACGTTTCTCGTTGGTGTTGTAGTGAACACGGCAATCGCGCAGTTTCTTATTGTGAAGACTAGCCTTTTTTGCACGCTCGCGGGCTAATTTCTTGATACCCGAAATGGCCTTACGCTCCTTTTCCGATTCTAAAATTTTCTGAAGAAGAGTTTGGGCTGTCTCGGAGTTTTTATGCAAATAGTTGTCAAGCGAGTTCTTCACGAAATCGCCAATAAACTTGCTAACAGATGGCCCGTTTGGCCCCATATCCTTGCTACCAAGTTTGGTTTTGGTTTGCGACTCAAACACTGGATCCTCAACCCTAACGCTAATGGCGCAAATAATGGATGTACGAATATCGGAAGGGTCGAAGTCCTTACGGTAAAATTCGCGAATGGTTTTTACGTAAGCCTCGCGGAATGCAGAAAGGTGAGTTCCACCTTGTGTTGTATGCTGTCCGTTTACGAATGTGTAGTAATCCTCACCATACCCGTTTCCGTGGGTAATGGCCACCTCAATATCTTCGCCCTTTAAATGGATAATTTGATACAATGGCTCTCCGGAAAGGTTCTCGTTCAACAAATCGAGCAAACCATTCTTCGACACAAAATCCTTCCCGTTAAAGTTGATAATTAGATTTGTGTTCAGGTAGCTGTAATTGCGGAGCATTGTCTCGATGTACTCTTCCTGATACTTGAAATTTCCAAAAACAGTTTCGTCTGGGGTGAACTCCACAATTGTTCCGTTAGCATCGCCATTGGACGAAAATTCAAGTTCATTTACCAACTGACCCGCCGAAAATTCAACTTGCTTTGCAACTCCTTCTCGAACACTCTTAATTATGAATTTATTCGATAATGCATTTACCGCCTTAATACCCACACCGTTCAAACCCACCGATTTTTTGAAAACCTTTGAGTCGTACTTGGCGCCAGTATTCATTTTGGAAGCAACATCCTTAAGTTTCCCTTGCGGAATACCACGTCCATAGTCGCGAACAGTAACAGTGGAATCCGCCAGGGTAATATCAACACGTTTCCCAAACCCCATCATATACTCATCGATAGAGTTATCGAGAACCTCTTTTAGCAGAATGTAAACCCCGTCGTCGGGTTGAGAGCCATCGCCCAACTTTCCTATGTACATACCCGGACGTTTGCGGATATGCTCCTGCCACTCCAGCGTTTTAATGCTCTCTTCTGAATAACCTGTAGTCATAATTTTATTGATTCAAGACATTAGACGCAAGACACTAGACTAAATACCAAAGCCTTACATCCAATAGCCATACTTACAAAAAACACTTTAGATTTCACGATTGCAAAAATAAGGATTAAAAAATGCCACGGACGTTTAGTGCTGAATTAAATATCAACAGGTGGATAAGTTTTATGAACCGGCTGACAATTAGACAATTAGACAATTTGGCAATGAGTTAATTTGAAAATATAAAATTACCTTGATGAATTAACAAAGCATAATAATTTGAAACCACGGGGGCGTTATCCTTTTCTTTTTTGATATATTTAAACATTAAATCATCTGTCAAAATGAAACTTCACTCAATAGTCCTCTTCGCAAAAGACATCGAGAAGTCGAAAACATTCTATACCGAGTTAATTGGTCTCGATTTAGTGCACGATTTTGGGAATAATGTTATTCTTTCAGGAGGAATTTCGATATGGGAGATTCAGCAATCGCATATAATCAGTCAAAAACTCGAAATTGCATCAAATTCAAACAGGTTTGAACTGTACTTTGAAGTTGAAAATCTTGATGAAATAAATATCAAGTTGGAACAAAACAGCGTAAGGCTCCTACACCCTATCCACACAGAGCCTTGGGGGCAAAGAACATTGCGTTTTTTTGACCCCGATAACCATTTAATTGAGATTGGTGAACCGCTGGAGGTTTTTGTAATGAATATGAGCAAGCAAGGTTTGAGTCCAGAACAGATATCGAATAAGAGTGGAATTCCAATTGAAACTGTTAAAAATTTACTAAGCATTTGAGCAATGGAACTAGACGTACTTCAGAATAGAGATTTCAGTTCAGAGTTTACCTTTGGCACATCGCGGAGCGGTGGTCCTGGTGGACAGAATGTGAACAAGGTTAGCACAAAGGTTGAACTAAGGTTTAATGTGATTGAGTCCGTTCTACTCTGGGCCGATGAGAAGGAAATCATCCTAAAAAAACTTGAAAATAAAATAAACAAGGATGGCGAGTTGATTCTAGTTTCGCAGTCGGAGCGCTCGCAGTTGGCCAATAAGGAGAAAGTGGTTGAAAAGTTTTACACATTGCTCAGAAAAACACTAACCCCACAAAAGCAACGTAAACCCACCAAGCAAACCAAAGCATCGAAAGAAAAAAGGTTACAAAGCAAAAAACTGAATTCAGAAAAGAAAAGTTTACGAAAATCAATAAATACCAATTAAGTAAAATAAAAACAGAGACAATAGACTAAACTTCAAAGCATATTGATTAATAAAAAATTAGAATATTTATATCATAAAGAACTAGTCGTATTTTTGAATTCACTAATTTTATAGACAATCGATTCTTTAAATATTGCTGATGTATGTTGAAAAGGAGTTTTCTATTACTAGTTGTTTGGGGTATAAGCATTTCTAATACTTATTCTCAAAACAGCACAATTGATAGTTTAAAGAATGTCTACATTACATCAAAAAATGATGTTGATAAAGCAAATGCTTTGGTTCGCATTACTTTCTTTTATCTATATGTAAATATTGATTCGTCGGAGCATTATGCTAATCTGTGTAAAAAACTATCCGAGAGTATTAACTACCACGAAGGCATTGCAAATACCGAGATAAATATTGGTAATATATACAACCTTAGAGGAAACTATAATATTGCAATGCAACATTTTCTTAAGGCCATTAGTATTGGGGAGGAACATAATATAGAACAAACAATGGTTTGGGGGTATGCAAATATTGGTATAATATACCTTTATCAACGGAAATACGACCTAGCAATTGAATATACGAAGAAATCGCTTGAACACGCCATAAAAATTGGAGATGTTGAGTCAATTGGCAATAGTTACAATAATTTAGGCGAAATCCTAAACTACCAAAAAAAGTACGACGAAGCCATTATCTGGTATAAAAAATCATTACAACACAACATTGCCAACGGCAATTCATTGTCCTTTAAAGCTATGAATTTATTAAACATCGGAGATGTTTACCTTAAGACACAGGTTTTAGACAGTGCGTCATACTACTTCACAAATGCCCAATCAATTGCTCAGCAAATTGGCGATAGCAGGAGTCTTGCAATATGCCAGTATGGAATTGCAAAAATTGACAGTACGAATGGTAATTATAGCGAAGCCATAAGAAAAGCCACAGAAGGTCTTGAAAATGCTCAAAAAATTGGCTCAATCGAAGAAATTAGAAATATCTCAAGGCTTTTGTATGGTTTATCTAAAAAATTAAACAAGCCCGTTGACGCACTGAAATACTTTGAGATTTACTCGAATGCGAATAACACCATTTTTAACCTTGAAAAATCAAAAGAAATTGTAGAACTACAGGCAGAATACGATATCAACCAAAAAAACAAAGAAATTGAACTTCAAAATGAGAAACTTAAAAAGCAAAAGATTTTTTTAACATCGTCAATTTTAGTGATATCTCTGCTTATCCTACTTGCCTTTCTATTGTTTTTTTATCAGCGTAGAGTAAAGCGAGCCAATCAACTACTCACAAAACAAAAAGATGAGATTCTTCTTAAAAACGCTTTAATCACCTCTCAAAAAGATGAAATTGAAGCTCAGCGCGACGAAATTGTACTTCAGAAGAGCGTTATTGAGTTGAAAAACAAAAACCTAACCGATAGCATTTCATATGCTCAACGGATTCAGGGAGCTTTGCTTGGAAGATTTTCAAATAAAACAAATGAAATTAAAGAGCATTTTATTTTCTATAAACCTAAAGATATTGTAAGTGGTGATTTCTACTATATCAGAGAAACAGACGATTACCTTGTTTTTGCAGCAGCCGACTGTACTGGACATGGAGTTCCAGGTGCGTTTATGAGCATGCTTGGTATAACTCTGCTCGACGAAATTTTTGCTCACACGAAACCATCAACCGCTGCAGAGGTTTTAGAAGAACTTAGAATCAAAGTGAAAGCTGCGCTCAACCAAACCATTATTCATTCCCAAACACGAGACGGAATGGATATTGCGCTATGTTTAATATCAAAGAAAACCAAGCAATTGCAGTACGCAGGAGCTTACCAACCGCTTTTACACATTCGCAATGGAGAAATGGCCGAGTACAAGGGTACAAGATGCCCTGTTGAAATACATATAAAAGAATTTCCATTCGAAAATTATTTAGTTAACACTCAACCAAACGATGTTTTTATGATTTTCTCCGATGGATTTGCCGACCAGATTGGAGGGTTAAGCAAACAGAAATTAAAGCTTAACGAGTTTAAAAAGATACTTGTGGAGTTTCATAGTAAACCATTCGCTGAAATCCCATCAAATCTGGAAAAACGAATTTCGGAATGGCGCTCTAACAATGATCAAACTGACGATATACTGGTGATGGGCTTTAAACTTTAATACTATTAACTCAAAAATAACAACCGAAAATATTATGTACCTAGTCCTTGTAACCTATATCAAACCAATTGGGGATGTTGACGCACACCTCACCAATCACCGAGCATACCTCGATAAATTCTACGCATCAGGAAACCTAATTTGCTCTGGGCCACAGAATCCTAGAACAGGAGGTTTGCTTCTTGCAAACTTTGCTAGTACCAATGAGGTTTGGAATTTTATCCGCAACGACCCATACTACCTAAACCAAATTGCCGATTATAAAATTATAGAGTTCAGTCCTGTGAAGTACGCGAAAGGTTTTGAGCATTTTGTAAAGTAATAAACAAAAAAGGTCACCCTCAATGGATGACCTTTTGAGCGGAAAACGGGATTCGAACCCGCGACCCTCAGCTTGAATAGCTTTGCAAACAAGTTAAAGCAAATGGTGGAACTGCAACTATAAATGGTGAAGAACAATAAAAGTAATATATGTACAGATTAATATTAGTAATAGTAATAGTATTTTCGTTTGGATGTAAGATTGATAGCAATAAATCACAAAAACAAGCAAAAAATAAAACTAATAATCCTGATAAACTCGGTTGCATTGAAGAAATGATTGAAATTAATAGTAAGCATGAGGAATATGATAAAGTAATTAGGTGTTTGCAAGATACAATTTCTTATTTTGTTGGAAAATCTCCACATAGTCATCGTCCCGATATTGTAAACTATAAATTGGATGAGTTAATTCTGTTTGATGATAACTTTAATAATTGCATGCTATTTTTGCTTGAAGTCTACCCTGAAGACTATACTATTGATGATATTAGAATTATCAGAGGCTTTAAAAAAGACTCTATATGGAGTTTCAAATTGTACCCCGTTATAACTCGTTTTAGAGAGAATAATGATAATAACGAATATAGTCATCAACAATTATCGATAGAAATACGAGAGTTGCTGATACAAAAGGGATTATTTAAAGGAAAGAACTGTAATTTAAGAGAAAATTATCTTGAAGATATTTGGTTTAAAGAGTTTGATTAAACCATAAATCAAACACAATGTACCTAGTCCTTGTAACCTATATCAAACCAATTGAGGATGTTGACGCACACCTCGCAAATCACCGAGCATACCTCGACAAATTCTACGCAACAGGAAACCTGATTTGCTCAGGGCCACAGAATCCCAGAACAGGAGGTTTGCTTCTTGCAAACTTTGCTAGTACCAATGAGGTTTGGAATTTTATCCACAACGACCCATACTACCTAAACCAAATTTCCGATTATAAAATTGTAGAGTTCAGTCCTGTGAAGTACGCGAAAGGTTTTGAGCATTTTGTAAAGTAATTAACAAAAAAGGTCACCCTCAATGGATGACCTTTTGAGCGGAAAACGGGATTCGAACCCGCGACCCTCAGCTTGGGAAGCTGCATATTTCTTTCTTGATAAATTTTGATGTTTTTTTATGTATTTGTAAATCAAATATATAATAATATTTGATTTGCATAATTTTTGCTTTTTATGTTTATAATTTGTTACTTTGTTTTAGTAATGTTTTAGTAAAATACATTTAAACAACACTCAAAATATAAGCTGTGGGATTAGCAAAAATAGTTTTTTGGCATTACCAAAAAAACAAAAACGGGGAGTCTCCTATTTTTATCCGTGTGATAGAAGATCGGAAATCTCGATACATAAAAACAGGCCTTTACTGTAAGAAAGATGATTGGGATTTTAAGAGCAATTGTTTTAAAACAAATTATCGCAAAGCAGAGGATTCTGAAAAGATAAACGATCACGAAAAAAATAACGAAATACTTCTCAAAAAGATACGCGAGACGAATAATGTTATTAAGGATTTAATTCAAGATGACAATGTAATTTCCTCAGAGCAAGTGAAAGAAGAATTGCTTAAGGTAAAGGCTGTCGGGAAAAAATCAGTGCTTGATTATATTGAAAGCATTGCTCAAGAAATTTCCAATCAAAATAAACTAGGTACGGCTAAGTGCTATCGCGATTTGAAAAAATCAATGAAGGATTTCCTTAAAAAGCAGGGGAAAGAGGATATAACATTTAAAGAAATTACAGTTACCTTTCTTAATAAGTATGAGAACTATTTTAGGGAGAAAGGGGCAACTGGTAATGGGATTTCGTTTTATATGCGCTCTTTGCGGGCAATATATAACAGGGCAATTGTCGATAAATTGTGCAAGCAGGAGATGTATCCATTTAACTCGTATAAAATCTCGACATTAAGTTCGCAAACTGCAAAGCGGGCAATCTCTAAGAAAGATATTGATTCAATAATAAAAGTTGAATTATCTGATGAAAGAATGAAGCGTTCTAGAGATCTATTCCTTTTTAGTTATTACTGTAGGGGTATAAACTTTGTTGACTTAGCAATGATTAAATGGGAAAACATAAAAGGAAATCGTTTAATTTACATCAGGCAAAAAACGCATAAACCATACAATGTACTTCTTTTAGAGCCTGCTATTGAAATTTTAGACAAATATAAAGTTCACACCTTTAGGAGTAATGATAGTCATATATTTCCTGTTTTGGATGAAAAAAAACATTTAACACCAGAAAGTATTGCAAATAGATTACATAAAGTGTTAGGTCAAACCAATAAAGATTTAAAGGAAATTGGGAAGTTGGCAAAACTGGATATTCCCCTAACAACATACGTTGCACGCCACACCTATGCTACTGTAATGAAACGAAGTGGCGTTTCAACATCAATAATAAGCGAAGCTCTTGGCCACGACTCAGAACGAACTACTCAAATTTACTTAGACAGTTTTGAAAATGATGTGCTTGACGAGGCAAGTAAGGCTATATTATAATTATGGTGTATGAACATGTTTTTTAAGTTTCTCTTTTAAAATAACATTTATTTCGTTAAAAATCAAATTCTTTCCTATAGCCTTTCCCATTTTTATTTATAATTTCGCATTGCAATTAAAAAGTTTCATTTTTATACAATGGATAAGAAAGCAACATACAGTAAAAGGCTAAAAGCATTTACTCTTAGCGAGTTAATGGTTGTGCTAGTAATTATTGGCATACTGGTGCTAATGGCATTGCCAAAACTTATGCCTTTAATATCGAGGGCAAAGAGTGCCGAGGCTCAGGTACAACTTAGTTATTTACATGATTTGGAGCAGTATTACTTCTATATGTACTCAACATACAATACCAACCTAGAAGAAATCGGTTTTGATCAAAATAAACTAATAACAGAGGGAGGTATCGCAAACTACCGTATTGAGGTGGTACAAGCTGGGCCAAACTACTTTGTGGCTCGTGCCACCGCTGTGGTCGATTTCGATAGGGATGGTATTTTCAACGTTTGGGAAATAGACCAGGACAAGAAACTCAAGGAGGTAACCCGCGATTAACCATGCTCTACCCTATTGTTAAAATAGCTACACTTCTACTTCTGGCTATCCTTTTCTACGAGGATATTCGGTATAGGAGTATATCAATCCATTGGATTGCTTTAGCCTTTTTGGGAGTGCTGGCACTTGCCTATATGGAAGCCAAACTAAATTGGGTAAATATTCTGGTAAATCTCTCGTTTATTGCTATTCAGGTTGCCTTTATTTCGGTGTACTTGATACTTAGGCGAAGAAAAGTTCGCGATATCTTTAAAAACTACATTGGGATTGGCGATATTGTTTTCTGGATTATCCCTGCCTTTTACCTTGATCCTATTGTTTACGTTTTCTATGTGCTTTTCTGCTACCTGAGCATACTAATTGTGTTTGGGGTTATAATGGCTATCCGTAAAAAGAACGTTACAGTTCCCCTGGCAGGCTTTATGGCAATGGTACTAGGACTGTACATTGCATGCGAGTGGTATGGCATTAGTTTGGGCTATTGGGTTAATGGTTTAATTATTCAGTAGATGGAGATAAAGGAGCAAATACCCGTTGAAGTAATTCAGTCTATCTCTATCGATCAGGCTTGGCACTACCATATTGTCCCGCTAAGTATTTCGGAAAACAGCATGGAGGTTTACACCACCTCCGATAGGGCCAACAGCATAGCCGATGAGTTGCATATGCTTTACGGCAAGGAAATCTCCTTTAAGTTTATTGAGAGCGATGAACTTAACACCCTGCTTGCCCGGTACTACAGGAAAGGTAAGCAGAACCAAACATCGGGGTTTCTCTTCAGCAAGCACGACGATTTTTTGATGAACCTTATTCAGGAGGCACACCGAATAGAATGCTCCGATATTCATATTGAAACCTACGAGGAGCGTTGCCGTGTTAGAATGAGGATTGATGGGAAACTTATTGAGCGTTTTGTGGTGCCCAAGGATATTTACCCATCGCTTATCAATAAAATAAAGATTAAAGCAAACCTCGATATTGCTGAAAAACGCTTACCACAGGATGGCCGTATTTTCTACGCCGACGAGTGGAGTAATTTCGATATTCGTGTATCGGTTCTACCTACACTGC
>JAEXVC010000056.1 GCA_023406715.1 Bacteroidota bacterium
TCCATAACCTAAGCATTTTGTGGTAAGTTACGGAATTTTTGGAGGAATGTCAAACAAAAAAAACCGCTCCAAACTGGAGCGGTTTAAAGTCAAAACTCTAAGCAAGATTAATTAAAATCATACATTAACTCAAATAAATCACCCATAAAATTGTTCATTGTACCATTGAGCATTCCTAGTGCAACAGCGGCAGTAACCTCTGTACCATCAGAATAAACGAAGTAAGGCATCCACTCTCCTTCAACCTTGTTGAATTTAAAATCACCTACCTTAGCTCCGCCTGCAGTATAAATTGACATTTGAAGATATTCATTAGGATCGCTCTCACTATTAAATATTATCTCAGCTTCATCAGAAGAGAAAGCCATTTTAACTCTTAACTCAAGATTTGAGATTCGTAATCTAGCATCATAAACAAAATTTGCACTTTGTTGAGCAGTAGTCACTACAAAATTAACACTTTGTCCATATTTAACTTCGCCACTCTTCTTTAATGTTCCGCTTGCATTAATGTTTATTTTGCTTGATGTTTCAGAGCGACTTCCGGAAAATGACATATTCTCAGTATAATTAAATACACCAAAGGTTGCATCATACTTCTCTGACATCGAAAAACTACTCATGCTACCGCCATAAGATGCTGAATAAACAATTAACAATTTAACCTCAGTGCCAACTTTAATCTCACATTTTAAGCCGGTCATCTCCTCATAATCGCTATTGTACTTATAATCATAGTACCTTAAAGTAGCGTTGTTGGTCTCGCTATTATAAGGGAATTTAGCAACAATTTGGTCGGCTGGCAAATCTGAAGTATGGTCAAACCCTTCACCATTCCACTCCCAAGTACCAGTGCTTCCCTCAAAATAAATCTCGAATAAATAGTTAAAGTGGAAGTTAAAACTTTCCCTTTTCGATGAATTAAAGTAATTTGATGCTTTTTCCTTTAAAGCTTCAACATCTACGTTTCCAAAAGTTTTTTTACTTACTTTCTTAGTGTTATAAAAAGGAAGGTACATATCATACAATTGCTCTTGCAACGCATAACCATCGTTTGCTAGCAAATCTGTAGTAGTAGTTTCATAATCAGCGTTGGCATCCTCAACAGCAAGTTCTGCATTTTCTGGAGTAAGGGGAGCCGGATCATCTTCCTTTGAACAAGAGTTAAAGGCTAAAACTCCTACAACAAGGATTAAACTTAAGAGTAATGATTTGGTTTTCATAAAATTTTAGTGTTTAGTTAAACATAAATAAAATTAATAAAGTAAAGTTAAATCAAAATATGTGCCATCACAAAAAACTTATCAACACAAAAACTAAGTTAATCAAAAAAATTTAATCTTTGAAACAAAAAAGGTTTTTTAAATTTGTAAAAAATACTTAACCATTATGACTAAACTTTTTACATCTATACTTTTTTCATTACTTCTATTCAGCAGCAATGTATTTGCCTGTACAAACTACCTAGTTACAAAAGGAGCAAGTGCCGATGGCTCTACAATGATTAGCTATGCTGCCGATTCTCATATCCGATACGGAGAACTCTACTTTAGACCCAGAGGAACATGGCCTGCAGGTTCAATGGTAACGCTATACGATAGAGGAACCAACAAACCTTTAGGACAAATACCACAACCAGCTGAAACCTATCAAGTAATAGGTTTTATGAATGAATACCAAGTAGCCATTGGTGAAACTACATTCGATGGAATTGAAGAAATGGTAGATTCTACAGGTATTGTGGATTATGGTAGCCTAATGTTCCTTGCTTTGCAACGTTCCAAAACTGCCCGCGAAGCCATTAAAGTAATTGCCGAACTGGTTGAGCAGTATGGTTATGCAAGTACTGGCGAATCGTTCTCAATTGGTGACCCAAATGAGGTTTGGATTATGGAAATAATTGGTAAACGTACAAATTTAAAGTACAACAAAAAAAGTAAACAAAATATCAATATAGATAAAGGTGCTGTTTGGGTGGCTGTTAGAATTCCCGATGGATACGTTTCTTCGCATGCAAATCAGGCCAGAATCCAAACATTTCCCTTGGAAAACTTAAAAACATCAATAACCAATAAGAACTTCCACCTTATCAACAATTCAGAAGTTGAAGTGATATACTCACACGATGTTATTAGCTACGCTAAAACTCACAAATACTATGATGGGGAGGATAAAAATTTCAGCTTCAGTGATGTTTACAATCCTATTACATTCGATGGTGCTCGATTCTGCGATGCAAGGGTTTGGGCATTTTTCAACCATGTAAACGATGATATGGGCAAGTACTGGGATTATGCTAAAGGTGAAAATCTGAAAAACAGAATGCCCCTTTTTATTAAACCAAACAGGAAGTTGACTCCACAAGATTTACAATCGTTTAAGCGCGATCACCTTGAAGGAACCGAACTTGATATGAGCAAAGATGCTGGTGCTGGTCCACACAAACTTCCGTATCGCTGGCGACCATTAAACTACAAAGTTGATGGAAAAACCTATTTTCATGAAAGGGTTACAGCCACTCAGCAAACTGGCTTCTCATTTATTGCACAAATGAGAAGTTGGTTACCTAATCCAATTGGCGGAATATTCTGGTTTGGCGTCGACGATGCTGCCTCTACAGTTTATGTTCCTATATACTGTGGAATATCTAAAGTACCAGAGAGTTATGCCGAGGGAAATGGCGATATGCTTAAATACTCACCAACTTCGGCCTTCTGGATTTTTAGCCGTGTAGCTCACTTCGCTTACTATAGGTACGATATAATAATGCAAGATATTCAACAAGTTCAAAAGGAACTCGAAACAAAGTTTGCATTATACACCCCTGCTATAGATGCAGCTGCATTAAAACTATGGGAAACTAACCAGAATTTAGCAGTTCAGTTCCTAACCGACTACTCTGTAAATACAGCTAATGCAACTGTAAGACGATGGGAAGAACTTAGTAACTGGCTCCTAGTAAAATATATCGATGGCAATGTAAAAAAAGAAAAGAATGGAGAGTTTATTCGCAATCCTTGGGGCTACCCTGTTAGCCCAACACAACCAGGCTATAACGAAGAATTTCTCAAAACCATAATAAATGAAACTGGAGATAAATTTATTGAGCCAAAAAAATAACCTAATACTATAACCTAAATTAAACTATATGAAAAAAATTTACACAATTATCTCACTCTTACTATTAGCACTTTATGCTAGTGCTAATCCTGTAAGTAAAGAATTAGCAAAAAAAGTTGCTATCAACTTTTTCAGCGCAAAGAAGAGTTCAGCCATTGATACTTTTCAGGTAACAAATATCTATACTCATTTTGATGAATCGAAAGAGGCATTTTATATTTTTTCATTTCCAAAAGGAGGTTTTGTTATTGTATCGGCCGATGATGAGGCAAATCCAATTATTGGATACTCCTTAACAAGCCCAGCAACAAAAAAAATTGACAATCTTGTTATTATCTCAAGATTTGATAGATATGCTAAACAAATTAACTATGCTGCTAAAGCAAAACTAAATAAAAATGATGTTAAAGCTGAATGGAAACAAATACTTGAAGGTAACGTTTCGAAGGGCATAAAAGGAGCAGGTCCCCTACTCCAAACAACATGGGATCAAAGCCCATACTACAATCAACTATGCCCTACAGGAACTCCCACAGGTTGTGTTGCAACTGCAATGTCGCAAATAATGCGATACCATAACTGGCCTGCTACCGGAAATGGTTGGCACAAGTACGTCCATGCAACCTACGGTTCACTATTTGCAAACTTCCAAGACGCAGATTACGACTGGGCAAATATGCCAACCTCTCTAAATTCAGGAAACACAATTGCTGAAAAAGTTGCAGTTGCAAAATTATGCTATCATGCGGGTGTTTCTGTAAATATGAACTATGCAACAAATGGTTCTGGAGCATATAGCCCAGATGTACTATATGCACTCACGTCATATTTCAAGTATGATCCTACCACAATTAATATTTATACCTTCAATGCCGCCCAGCAAACAGATTGGATTAATAGAGTGAAAACTGAAATTGATGCAGGAAGGCCTGTTTACTACTCAGGAAGTAGCCAGGCTGATGGAGGACATGCATGGGTATGCGACGGCTACGACGATACCGATAAACTTCATATAAACTGGGGCTGGGGAGGTTATTATAATGGTTACTTTGCAGCAAATGCAATGAACCCAGACACATACAGTTTTAGCGAACAAAACTCCATGATTACTGGTATTAAACCTGGAATATCAACCCAAAAAATGCAGTTTGTTTTGCAAGCAAGCGCCTTTAATACAGCATCTAGAGGTATTCAGTATATATCGGCAGTAAGCAACAGAACCGCATGGGCCGTTGCTTATGATGGTTCAGGAAGCAATGCTAAGGTTAAAGATTTCACAAAAACTAACGATGGTGGCCTTACTTGGGTATCTGGAACAATAAACACCTCAAGCACAACAAACTACACAGCAGCAATGATTTCTGCCGTTAATGAAAACACCGCTTGGGTTCCACTTTTTGGACCTTCGGGCGGAGGAATGATTGTAAAAACTACTGATGGTGGCAAAAATTGGGTAAAGCAAGCATCTGCAGCCTTTGCTGCTCCAGATGGATTCCCTAATGTAATCCATTTTTGGGACGCAAATAATGGTTTTTGTATGGGCGACCCCAACGGTGGTTATTTTGAAATTTATACTACTACCAATGGTGGAAATGCATGGACTAGAGTATCATCCTCCAACATCCCCGCAAACCTTGACGGTGAATATGGCGTTGTTGGGCTCTATGATGTTTTTGGAAACATTGCATGGTTTACAACCAATAAAGGAAGATTGTTTAAATCTCTCAACAAAGGAGCTTCATGGCAAGTTTTCCAAACTCCATACGATTCTCAATTCGAAATTGCCTTTAAAGATGAGAATATCGGTGTTGCTATGGGTAAGATAAGCGATGTAGTAAAATACTACAGAACAACGAATGGCGGTGAAAATTGGAGCGAGATTACACCAACTGGAAACTTCTATACTGCTGACTTTACTTATATTCCAAATACAGATACATTAATATCTGCTGGGGTTGCAAGTCCTAATATTGGATTGTCTTTTAGTACAGACAATGGTACAACATTCCAAGAATATGCTGATTTTTATAAAAACTATCAATTTACTTCACTCGGAGCCTCTCCTGCAGGAACTGTTTGGGCTGGAAGTTTCAATTCTAGCAAATACTATGGAGGTATGTGGAAAAAAGGAGAATCTTTGCCTTCTGCCAACTTCACAATTAACAAAACATCTGTTCCACGAAATGATTCTACAGTGATAATTACAGATGCAAGCTATGGAAACATAGATTCATGGGAATGGAACTTTGGCGCAGATGCATCTCCTGCTACACTATCGGAAAAGGGTCCTCATAAAATAAAGTATACATCTGTAGGCGATAAAAATATTACTTTAACAATAACAAAAGGCTCAGATATTCAGGTTTTCGTTAAGGAAAAGGCAATAAATGTTACCTGGGCTACCAGTGTTGACACCGAAACCAACAACACCGCTCATTATCTTTATCCAAATCCGGCCAATTCAGAATTATACGTTAAAATTAAAGGTTTTGAGAAGGGAAATATTCAAGTCTATAGTATATCCGGTGCTTTAATGTGGCAATCGGATGGTATTACAGATGATAATAGAATAAACATTAGTAATCTTGGCTCTGGAATTTATATTGTTAAAATAAAGGATTCCAACGGTTCAATTAGTTCAAGGAAATTAACTATTTCAAGGTAATTAGATTTACGAAACACAAAAAGGGGGCTAAAGCCCCCTTTTTGTGTTTCGTAAATGACTCTCTCTATAGATCTATTTCGTTAGAACTTCTTTTTTCAATCACAACACCAGCAATTGAAACCTTAACTACTTTATTGTTAACTGCATTAGATTCTATAGTTATAGTTCTGTTTATACGTTGAGGTCTTGGTTCGGTTCTAAATTCAACATAAATTAAGGCATCCTTACCTGGTAGAATAGGTGCTTTGGGCCAAGATTTAATATTTGTTCCACAGCAACCCGTAACATTCTTTAATATTAAAGGCCTATTACCCTTGTTGGATACTTTAAATTGAATTCTTCCATGCTCATCAGTTAAATCATTCACAAATATTTCGCCTAAACTAATTGTATCAGCAACCGAAATTAAAGGACCATCCATTTTTGCAGGACTTTTACCTTCCTGAGCAATAGATAGTATTGGAAAACAGAGTACTAAAAGAAAAAGATATACAGATTTCATAACTATTATTTTTAAAATATTATCGCTAAAATAATGCCATAAAATGATTCACTACATCAATTTGAGCAAATTTAACTATAATTGAAAAAATTTAACCTATGATTTATCTTTCAAAATATGAAGCCTTTATTTTTGATATGGATGGAGTTATAGTAAACAATCATTCATACCATTTAAAAGCATGGGAAATTTTCTGCAATAAATATTCATTCCCTTTCGATATAAACACTTTCAGTCAACAGTATTTCGGGAAAAGTAATTATGAGATTCTAAGCGAACTCTCCAATAAAAAAGTAACCGAAATTGAAGCCAAGACTCTTGGAGAGGAAAAAGAAATCATATATAGAGAACTTTACTCCAAAGAAATATTAGTCCATACTGGTTTATTGGATTTTCTGGAAGTATTGAAGTCCAATAATAAACTAACAGCGGTAGCATCATCTGCACCAATCTCCAATATCAATTTCGTTTTGGACAAATTAAGAATTCGTGAGTACTTCAACACCATAGTCGATGCATCGATGGTTAAATTCAGCAAACCTAATCCTGAAATATACTTGAAAGCTGCCCATGCTTTAAACATTGAACCCAGAGAATGCTTGGTTTTCGAAGATTCTCATTCAGGAATAAAAGCAGCACTAGATGCAGGTATGGAAGTAATTATCCTATCCACAACACATAAAAGAAATGAGTTAAACTATAATATGGCGATTGTTGAGGATTTTACAGAGCTAACCTATTGACATAATGTCTTAAAAATCATAAATTACTACCTAAAATCATTCACTTTAAATATCTTCCAGCTTGAAAAGGTTTATAATTTGCTTTATCTCCTTTCTCCTTTCAGTTGCCCCTGCTTTAGGTCAAAATGATAGTATAGATATG
>JAEXVC010000059.1 GCA_023406715.1 Bacteroidota bacterium
TATACTAGCTCTAGAGATGGGCCATCATACTGAGTTGCAGTAGTAAAAGTCATCACTACTGAGGAGTAATTATTTAGGTTGAGTGCAGGTGATATTAACCAATCCTCATCGGTTGTGCCACCATAACCATTTATATCATTAAACCCAGAACCACAAGTCCAAGCATCGTCACCCGCAACATCGTATGCAGTCCACGAAATTGCTGAACAATTCTCAAAATCCTCAGAGCTTATGACGGTTGGGCCATCTAGCGTTTTTGCACTTACATTTGGCGTTGCCGATACTAAGTAATCAATACTGCTACCTGAGTTTGAGTAAGGATAAATCTTGAAATAGTAAGTAGTGTTTGGATTTAAACCAGATACTGTGTAGAATTGAACACCCTGAGAAACATTTGCTACTCCAGCTCCATTAGCTTCAGCAACGCCATCTGTTGGTGCTGAAATAGAAGAACTAGCTCCCCATTTAACCAAATAACCTGAGGGTGAATTTGCTCCCACGGCATCAGTCCAAACCAGCTTAATGCTTTTTGATGTTATATCTGTTGTGCTAAAACCTGTTACATTGTTTGAGGGTTCTGGGTTAACATTTGATTGACTAAGACCGAGCCAAAGTGTACCGTTGGTAATTAAAACTCCGTTATCGCCATTGGCCTCATTCCATCCATCATATGTTGTTCCAGACTGAGGAGTTACATCCTCTGGTACAGAACTATCGCCAACCGCAACAACCCTACCACTACCATAGGTTGCATATGCTACCATAACACCAGTAGTTCCGGTATTTGAAAAACCAATATGGTAAACTGCTGCCATAACCGAAGCATTATCAGCCGTATTTATTGTCATTGTCCCTCCATTATGGAATTCAATACCCTCTACATCGCCTTTAGTTCCATGCAAAATTGGATCGTTTGCCCTATTGGCAACATTATTTGAAGGGACTGCGCTAATATTACTTCCTTCATCGAATGTAAATCCGAATGGTTTATTCTTAACGGGATTATTTGTTAAGAAATCATTCCAAACCTCAAGTGCATCCCAACCATCACCATCTCTATCGGCAATTGCATGATCGGAAACCATAAAAAGTCCGCCACCATTGCTAACAAAATTCATTATAGCCTCCTTCTCGGCTTGAGAAAAAGGATTATTAGGTTCGCATATTACAAAAATATCATAATTTGAAAGATCCTGCGAGTTAGAACCATCTCCATATGTGATACTTCCCGAAGAAGGCAATGTCTCAACCCAAAAACCCTGCTTAACCATTTCTACACCCCAAGATGATAATGCACCCAACCAATAATCCTCTGTTGTAGTTGAAGTTATTCCTGACTGAGCAGGTGAAGGTATTGGCTGATTATTATCAATGACCCAATCAGCATTTCCGGCTGTTTCACTTTTTGTGTTATCGAAAAGAATCTTTTTTTGACCAAAAAGACTTGATAAACTTAATATCAACCCAACTAACAGAATGTACTTCTTCATTTTTTCAATAATAATTAAGCAACCAACACAAGGCTGGTTTTGTTATAAAGTAACTATTAAGGTTATGAAAATTGCACAGAAGACTTATAAAACCTATGCATTACAAAGGTAGTGCACACAAACCATGAACAACAATCTAACTGCTAAAACCTAACCTTATAAATTTGCTGCAAAAATAGTAGTATAAATTTTAAATATTGAAACTAACCATATAATCAATAAATTATCCTTTAAATTAAGATTTTGAGTAAAATTCTTCTAAAAACAACCATATCAGAAGGCATTATTTATCCTTTATTCTAATACCCTTTTCTAACAGAAATTATAACACATAAAAACTGGCACATTGGTAAGTAATGTCAATCCGCCTCTTATACAGACTTAAAACTATCCATTAATCACTTTGTAGAAAAAACTACTGCATTACTTTTACAGTATATTTTGCAATAAATTTTTTGCAAAATATATTTATCTCTCTTTATATTCCAAGTATTCCTGAACAAAGTAAACCCAATTGTCTAGCCTATTAAAAAGTTGAATAGTTTCTTCGTAAGGAATTACTACATCTGGAGCAATGCCTATGTTGTCTATAGGATTTTCGGGCAGTCTGCGAGAGCGTGTTAACGGATAAATCAACTTAAAATTACCGGAGGGTAATAGTTCTGAAACAGCATTTGAATAATCCAAAACACCCATGGTGTTTCTATTTCCAAAAAGTATAACCTTATCGCTATTCTTTGCTGCAAGCAAAAATTGCTCTGCCGACGATGCGTTATTCTCATTTATAATAATGCCCACACGACTAGGATATTTATAAACAGTATCTCTCTTAATAACTTTATCCTGACCCATCATTGGGTGAACTACAAAACCGCCCTTATTTTGTCTCATTTCATTGAGCAAGGAGTTAGTCCAGGTTAAGCCCTCATCTCCATTTTTAATTTCGCCTTTACGAATAGCATCCTCATACATTTTAATAATACCGTCGGTAGCATACCACTCAACCCCCTTACTCTCATAAGGCTTTGTGTATATTAACTCCAAAAGTATTTGGTAGAAATTATCCTGACCACCACCATTGTTTCTAATATCAATTATCAAATTTGGTCTAGATGTAATATCGTTCCAATGTTTCTTTACAAGTTTTTCCACATTATCGCTCATGAAATTGGGTAAACGTAAGTAAACGGTGCTATCGCCTAAAACCATGTCGAGCCAGTATGTGTTTTGCCCATTAGGAAAATTTGGCAAATATGATTTCAGGAGAGCCAAATCAAAAGCAGGAGAGTCGGACTTGCGCACATACTTTGCATCATCGTGAATTTCAAGCACTTTACCATCAACATGGAGTGATACTTTACCCATTAAAGGCTTGCGCCCCTCTACAAGCGTGTGCTGAATCAAATTAAACTCCGAATTGTCAAGAGGGATAAATTCGTACAGAACCTGTCCGGAGCTCCACCCATCAACGTTTATTGCAACACCGACGTATTTATTGTTATCTGTTCGAATCACTGCAAATTCATCCCAGAAACTTTTCCATACACCCTCAAGTCCTGATAATGAAATGTTAGCAATCCTTAAACTATCAAAATTAACCTTGACATTTCGCCCATAAGTTGAAACATCCATTCGTTTTAATGGCACTTTAGAATCATGCCAAACTCTCTGGACTCGAAGATGTTTATCCTTAAAAAAGTCTACATACTCCTGAATATATATGAAACAACTATCGGGACAGGCGATTATTCTCTTACGAGTTCTACCCTCTAACAGCAAAAGTTCTTTCTGCTTTTCGTTTTGAGTCTTATGCTTGTAACCAGGATAATCGTTTTTTATTTTTTTTAATAAATACTCAAAATCTGCAATGCAATCGGATTTTTGAGCATATATACTAAAACTTGTGAACAATAGAAAAATCGAAACAATTCTTTTCATATGTTTAAATGTTAATTAACTACCGAGCCATTTCCCTAATCTCATCAAAACCATCCATAACATTCTTAATCATCAATAAACGTTGGTTTATGTTGATTAATCTTGTTTTAAGGTTCATATTCTTAACAATTGCTAACTCCTCATTGGTTAGCGTAGAGTACTTCCGCATTATCTCAATCTTTGTTACCACAAACGATATGGCTTGCAGAATATTCTCATAAACAAAACTACTTTTAGCCTTTATTTCATCGCCTTTATTGGAGGTTTTAATGAGTTCTTGTCCTTTATTACTTATTTTACCTCGTTTTCGGAGTTTTTCGTACAGTTCAATATTCTTATTCTCGTCCGATTTGTAGAAAACGCTTTCCAGAATATCGGTCTGAAGAAGTTTTATAATAGTCTTTATTTGAGGGTCATTAACTTTGGTATTGCTAAACTTATCAAAGTTAACTGTTTTTAGCACTTCAAGGTTGTTCACAATCTCGATATAGAGCAAGCGAAGATATACGGTTGTATCCTGCTTAATGCGCTGGTAATTTTCAATTTTACCTATTACAGTCTCAATAAAATCGACTGATTTTGTTCCGATGTTTACTCCTGTTTCAATGGTATTGAGCATGGTATGCATGTATTTAATAAATCAAAATTAGCAATAAAAGTGTTAAATTCTAGTTAATTACTGTTGATGTAACATCTATTGTTACAAATATTGCTATTTTTATAATACAATTGTACACCTATTACTCACACCCTAAAAAATAAAAAATGAATCAGTTTAAAGTATTGTTCCTTATGTTGGCTGTTTCAATGATGGCCTGTACAGGGAATAAGTATCAAAAAAAAGTTCAGAAGGATAGCAATGGCTACTCCTACGAGTCAGTAAGCAACGACCCTGCAAATCTTCGAGTTTACACCTTAAACAACGGCTTAAAGGTTTACCTTTCGCCAAATAGCAAGGAGCCTCGTGTTATGGGGCTAATTGGTATAAGAGCAGGCTCTACCAGCGAGCCAGAAACCACTACAGGTCTAGCTCACTACTTTGAGCACATTATGTTTAAGGGAACCAGCTCCTTTGGAACCACTAACTGGGAAAAAGAAAAACCGTTGCTAGACTCAATCTCAAATCTATTCGAGATTTATAGAGCCGAAACCGATGAGGCAAAACGTAAAACAATTTATGAGAATATTGATAAACTCTCGGTTGAAGCATCGAAATACGCCATTCCAAACGAGTACGATAAAATGACATCGGAGATTGGCGCTCGCTACACAAACGCATTTACATCGTACGATAGAACTGCATATATCAACGATGTACCCTCAAGCGAACTTCAAAAGTGGCTGGAGCTAGAGTGTAATCGTTTTGGTGATATCGCCTTACGACTATTCCATACCGAACTTGAAACTGTTTACGAAGAGTTTAATATGTATCAGGATAGAGACGACTCAAGAGCATACAACGTTCTTCAGAGCACGCTTTTTCCTAGAAACCCACTAGGACGTGATGTTATTGGATTCCCTTCGCACCTTAAAAACCCATCGATGGTAAATATCCTAAAATTTAAGGAAACTTGGTATGTCCCTAACAATATGGTTATTTGCCTATCGGGCGATTTCGACTCAGAAAAAGTTATTCAAATGATTGATAAGACATTTGGAAAGATGGAGGCAAAACCACTTCCTACAATTGAAAAAATTGTTGAGGATCCAATTACAAAACCCATTGAAAAGGAAGTTTTTGGACCCGATGCGGAAAATGTTCTTATGGCATACCGTTGCGATAGCAACACACCAGAAAACAGAAAAATGCTAAACCTGATGGGCCGTATCCTATACAACGGAAAAGCAGGCATTATTGATATCGACCTAATGCAGGAACAAAAAGTACTCGAGGCTTATGCCTATTCTGGATTTACCAACGATTATGGAAATCTTACTCTCTATGCAAAACCTAAGAATAACCAAACCCTTGAGGAGGCAAAAGCAGAGCTACTTAACGCTATAGATAAACTTAAAAAAGGCAACTTCCCTGATTGGATGCCAACCGCCATTGCAAACCAAAACAGATTATCGATGCTTCGTGGCTTACAGGAAAACTTCAGGGTTTATAACTACTTAAACGCTTTCATTCAGCAACAGGAGTGGGCAGACATTCTAACTTTTGCCGATGAGGTTGAAAAAGTCTCTAAACAAGAAATTGTTGATTATGCCAACAAGTTTTTTGCGGATAACTATGTAACAGTTTATAAGCGAAAGGGAGAAGCTAAAGACTTGGTGAAGGTTAGCAAGCCCAAAATCACACCAATCCAAATAAACCGAACCGATAGAAGTAAATACTATGAAGAATGGATGAAAATCCCAAGTGATACTATAAAGCCTGTTTTTGTTGATTATGCAAATGCTTTCCAAACAGTTAAAGTAAAAGAAGGAGTCGATTTAAGCTATATTGAAAATAAGAATAACGAGCTTTTTACCAATTACTATATTGTTGACTTTGGAAAGAATCATAACCTGAAAACTCCAATTGCAATAAATTACTTGCCATACATTGGCACAAAGAAACATTCTGCAGCCGATTTAAAACGCGAACTTTTCCGCTACGGATTAAGCACAAGCGTTTGGAGCGGCGACGATAGGTCGTGGATTTATATTTCGGGATTGAACCGAAACTATGAAAAAGGGCTGGAATTTATGGAGGAGATTCTGAATGAATCAGAGCCCGATACTGCCGCTTATAGCAAATACGCTGAGCGCATTATTAAAGAACGTAGCGATGCAAAACTGAGCCAGGATAGAATTCTGTGGGAAGGCATGTGGAACTATGCCATTTATGGTCCAAGGTCGCCATTCAACGATATTGTTACCAACGAGGAGTTGAAAAGCATCAACCCGGCAGAACTCACCGATATGGTTAAAAACTTAACTACCTATCCACATAAGATTTTTTACTATGGACCAAGTTCTTTAACTGAAGTCCAAACTGAGATTGAAAAGTACCATAAAATTCCTGAAACACTAAATCCAATTCCTCAAGAAAAGGATTACCCAGAAATAGATATTAAAGGAAAGCAAGTGCTTCTGGTTGATTACGATATGTCGCAAGCAAACCTAATATTGATATCGAAGGGCGTACCATTCTCTGAGGATGTTTATATTAAATCGAACCTATTTAACCAGTACTTTGGCAACTCAATGTCGTCCATAGTATTCCAGGAAATTCGTGAAGCACAAGGGATGTCGTACTCAGCATGGTTGGGCTACAATTCACCATCGGAAAAGGATAAATCGTTCTACCTAATGGGCTACATTGGTACACAACCCGACAAACTTGATGGAGCATCAACAACAATTGAGCGCTTACTCAACAATATGATTGAGAATGATAAATCACTGGAAATCTCTAGAAAATCGATAATGAACACAATATCATCGGAACGAATTATTAACGACCAACTTTACTTCCAATGGTTGTACAATGAAGATCTTGGTTTAAATCGCGATATGCGTAAAGATTTTTATGAAGCTGCAGAAAAGGGAACAATGAGCGATTTGAAGAACTTCTTTGATGGTTATATCAAAAATAAACCATACACCTACCTAATTATCGGCAACACCAAAGCAATTGATAAAAAGGTGTTGAATAAAATGGGCAATGTAAAAGAG
>JAEXVC010000088.1 GCA_023406715.1 Bacteroidota bacterium
GGGTTTGTTACTGCATCTATTTTAGGTCTAATTTTCTATCAATAATCATCAAAAAAAATACTGAACAAACACCCTTGGCTACTGTTATTATTTGCAATTTTTGTTCAGATTCTTTCTTTTCTTTCAACTTCCAATTATTTGTTATTGGATAATATTGGATGGTTTAACGTTATACTATTTAACTCAATCTCCGCATTAACTCTTTATATTTTTACTTTAGTGGAGTTTCAGAAATGGAATTCGATTACTGATTCCCGTTTTAGGCAAGTTGAGGAAAATTATAACTTTTTACTTGAGCGGGTGTCTGGTGCGGTTCTAAAAGTTGATTATTTGGGTAGGATTACCTATGCAAACAAGTATTTACTTAGCTTGCTTGATGTTGCACTTCATGAAATTAAAGGGAATCTTGCTGTGGGATTGATTTTCGATAAGGAATGCGATGCTAATAGACGAATAGGTTCTATTATTGATTACAACGAAAATAAATGTCAGGGACGTTTTGATTCAGAGATAATCAACAAAGATGGGAAATCAATTTGGTTATCGTGGGACTGTAAAATTGCTGACGATAACGAACATCTTTTAGAAATACTTTTTACTGGGGTTGATATAACCGAATGGAAAAACACGGCAATTTTAAAAACTTCTTTAGAGCGACGTTTAGAGCAACTTCACCAAGGGATGCTTGATTCTTATGCCCGAGTCAATAAGGAAGGAAGAATAATTGAATTCAATGTTGCTTTCTTGAATTTAGTCGGTTACAACGACAAAGAGATTACCTTTTTGACATACAGTGATTTGACTCCTGAAAAATGGCGTATTAAAGAAAGAGACATTATTGACAAGCAAGTACTTACCCGAGGATATTCCGATTTGTATGAAAAAGAGTATACTAGGAAAGATGGAACTTTTATCCCTGTTGAGTTGAGAACATACATTGTTACGAATTTGGATGGAGGCTTTGATGGCTTCTGGGCGCTAATAAGGGATGTAAGTTATAGAAAAGATATTGAGAGTAAGTTGAGGTTGAGTGAGACTTTATACAAGAGTATAGTAGAAAAATCTCCAATGCCTATCATTTTTATCGAGGTTAAGCCCGATGATAATATTTACATAAAGAACTATAATAGTTCAGCGCAAAAAGCTTTTGGTTTTGAAGAGGGTGTTGTTAGTGATGCAAAATTCTCAGAAACTATTCCCCTGTTGAGTGAGGACAAGCTGCTTTCAAAATTATTGAGTACAGCATTGGATGGCGAAGATTTTCGAATTGATTTGTTCAGCATAATAAAAGATAATGTTCAGTTTTATTTTGAAATCAGAGCCATTCAAGTTGAACCCAGAATGGCTGTGATGATTCTAACAGATATCTCCCAGTTAATGAAGGAGAGGGAACAGCTTGAACTTAGCGAGCAAAAGTTCAGGACTGTTATAACCGAGAATCCAATGGTATTTTTCATGCTGGATAAGAATGGAATATTTACTTTATCGGAAGGGTTAGGGTTGGCTAAACTTGGTCTAAAACCAGGTCAGGTAGTAGGTTTGTCGGTATTTGATGTTTATAGGGATTTCCCCGAAATAATTGAGTCTTCCAAAAAATCGTTGAATGGAATTGCTGTAAAGCTAGACCTTGAAGTAGGCGATACATATTTCAACACAGTTTTCACTCCGGTTTTTGACGAGAATAATAAGGTTAAAAATGTATTAGGAGTTGCTTACGATATAACTTCCAGAATAAATGCCGAAAAGGAGGTTGAGCGGAAATCCGATGAGTTGGAGCGTTATTTTAATAACAGTTTGGATTTGCTTTGTATTGCCGACTTACAGGGGTATCTCCGCAAAGTTAATCCAGAATGGACTAATCTGTTGGGCTACAGTGCTGATGAATTAGAAGGAAAGCGTTTTTTTGATTTTATCCATCCTGATGATATTGAATCCACAAATTTTGCAATTAAGGAACTTTCGGACAGAGGTAGGGTTTTGAATTTTACAAATCGTTATATTACAAAGCAAGGAGACTATAGGTGGATTGAGTGGCGTTCTTTTTTGGATAGTAATTTGGTATATGCCGTAGCGAGCGATATTACAGAAAGACGATTTGCCGAGGAGCAAATTATTGAAAATGACCGAAAGCTTAAGGAGCAAAACGAGGAGTATATTGCTCTTAACGAAGAACTATCTGAAAGTAATCAAAGAATCCGGGAGATAAATGAAAAGTTAATTGAAGCTACCGAGAAAGCACAGGAAAGCGATAGGCTTAAATCTTCTTTTTTGGCAAATATGAGCCATGAGATTCGCACTCCTATGAATGGCATTGTTGGATTTTGCCAGCTCCTTAAGCAAACAAACAATGTTGATGAGCAGATTACCAAGTACTGCGATATTATTGCAACATCTAGCAATCAGTTGTTGGCAATAATTAATGATATTATTGACATCTCCAAGATTGAGGCTGGTCAGGTTACTCTTAGTCACGAACCAGTATCAATAATGGATGTTGTAGAAAGAACTACATCCATCTTCTCGGCTTTAGCCAATCAAAGGAATGTTGAATTAAAGATAAATTCAGAAATCGATAGTAGTTTGGTTATTCTCTCCGAACAAACTAAAATTGCTCAAATATTGAGCAATCTAGTAAACAACGCAATTAAGTTTACTAATCAGGGTTTTATTGAGGTAGGTGTTCGTGAAAGTAGCAAGCACCTGAAAATTTGGGTTCGTGATACAGGCATTGGAATTGCAAAGGAGAATCAAGATTTAATTTTTGACAGGTTTAGACAAATAGAGGAAGCAAACCCAAACTCAATGAAGGGTACTGGCTTGGGGTTATCAATCTCGAAATCCTTAGTAGAGATGCTGGGTGGCGAAATTTGGGTTAATAGCGATATAGGAAAAGGAGCAACATTTACGTTTACAATACCAAATATTAAAGCAATGGACGGATTTGAAACTGTAAAGCGAGACGATGAGACTCCCGAAAAATTTGATTTTGGAGGAGCTTCAATTTTATTAGCCGAGGACGATAATATTAACAAGTTGCTGCTTCGAAGGGCATTGGAGAGCGCTAATGCTAAGGTGATTTTGGCCAACAATGGTGCAGAGGCTATGGAGATTGTTGAAACAAATCGTTCGGTTAAGTTAGTTCTTATGGATATCAAGATGCCCGTAATGGATGGCCTGGAAGCCACTCATCTAATAAAAACAAAATATCCACAAATACCTGTTGTTGCCCAAACTGCTTATGCGCTTCCCGATGAACGTAAAAGAGCCATTGAGGCTGGATGCGATGCTTACCTTACAAAACCAATAAATATCACTGTGCTTTATAAAACAATTCAGCAATTGATGTAATTTGTTTGTAAATTTTTTTAGTTTAGTGGTGTAACAAACTGACTTTTAGTAAGTCAAATTTACATTCACTAAAATAAAATAACTATGAAAAAATTAGTTTTACTCATTTTTCTTGCACTTCTAGTAAATTCTTCAATCGCTCAAAAGGTAGATGCAAATATTCTGAAAAAACATGTTTATACACTAGCTGACGATTCCCTTATGGGTCGAGGATTTGGTACTCAAGGTGGACGTATGGCCGAAGAGTATATTGTTAGTCAGTTTAAAGATGCTGGAATTTCGCCTTGGAATGGCTCTTTTAAGCATCCATTTATTAATGCCAGAGTGATGGTGAAAATTGAGGGATGCAATATTATTGGCTGGGTTGAAGGCTCCGACCCTGTTTTAAAAGATGAATTTATTGTTATTGGTGCCCACTATGACCATGTGGCATATAGGATTGAAGATGGGAAAAAAATAGTTTACAATGGTGCAGATGATAATGCTTCGGGTACTGCAACTGTAATTGAACTCGGACGGTGGCTTGCAAAAAACAGGCATTTGCTTAAGCGTTCGGTTATTTTAATTGCCTTTGATGGCGAGGAGGCAGGTCTCATTGGTTCAAACTATTTAGTTAAGAGCGAACAAATTCCTGTAGATAAGGTCAAGGCTATGTTTAGCCTCGATATGACAGGAATGTTAAGTAAGTATGGTGGTATTGACCTAGTTGGAAATGCAACTTTGGACAATGGCGCGACCCTTTTGAACGATTTAGCAGCTAAGCATAGCATAACTGTTAAGAATAATGGAAAAAAGATTGAAGGACAGACGGATACTGCTCCTTTTGGCAAAAAGGGAATACCCTCAGTGCATGTATTCACATCAACTGTATCTCCCTACCATCAACCCGAGGATGATGCAAATTTGCTTGATTACGATGGTATGGTGAAAATTGCTGAATTTATGACTGATGTTATTGTTCAGCTATCATCAACCGAAACGCTTACGCCTGACAAGCAATTCCTTGCATCGGTGAGTGGTAAAGGGGTAAGGTTTAAAGCAGGCTTTAGACTAGGTATTGGTGCTGCGAACCATAACTACCAGGATGAGTTTTTCTATAGTAAAAGTATTTTTGCTTTTAATGCAGGACTGTTCTCACAAATTAGATTTTCTAAAAAGTTTAGCGTGCAACCCGAATTGCTCTACCAATCTGTGGGCGGAAAATACGCTAACGGTACAATTCGCACCCACGAAATTACCGTGCCGTTAAATTTTAGGCTTAGGCTATTTTCTGTAATGGACGATATTGTTGAAAACCAATCGTACATATTTGTTGGGCCATACTATTCGTATCGTTTTGCAGGTAAGGCAGATGGCAAAAGTATGGATTTTGATGCAGATTTTTACAACGAGGATTATGGAATTCAGTATGGTATTGGCTTTGAGTTGATGAAAACTCAGTTACAGATTACGGGGTCGATATCGCTTAAATCGCTCGGACGAACAGCCGATGTTATGCAGCAAAGTTCCATAATAAGTTTGGGATTCCAGTTTTAAATAATTAAAATCAGCCTTTGTTAATCCAGAGTTGCCATGAAGAATTTGTTTAAGTTTTTATTTGCCATTGCTAGCTTATTGGTGGTTTTTGCTTGCAAAAAAGAAACATCAAAAATTCTTATAACGGTGGATGAACTGCACGATAGTATAAATACCGTAGTTTTTATGCATCCTACTGTCAATAATATTAAAACGGTAAAATATCTTACAGAGAATAAGGTTCTGCCAGTTAGCAATAAAACTCGTTTTGTTGGTGTTTATCAGAATAATGCTTCTTACAACTACAATCAATCCAAAGAATTTATCTTGGAGAATGGAATTAAGAATATTCAGCTTTTACCAATAGCGCATAAGTTAAATATTGATGCAATCTACAACAATAATGATTGTAGTATTGATTTTGAGAAAATATTTAAAGGCAGTAAAGCCATAATTTTCTTTGGTGGACCCGATATGCCGCCTGCTTGCTATGGCGATTCTACAAACCTTTTAACCGTAATAACCGACCCCAACAGGCATTACCTTGAACTCTCGTTTTTGTATCATCTTTTAGGAGGATACCAAGATTCTACTTTAAGTCCCTTGATGGAGCAAAACCAAAAGTATACCGTGCTTGGGATATGCTTGGGAATGCAGAGTATTAATGTGGCTACTGGCGGTACATTGTATCAGGATATTCCAACCGAATTATATGGACAAAGAACAGTAGAGTCAGTTCTTGCCGCAGACCCTAATGCGCAGCATAGAAATTACCACAATAATTTTGCAACCGATACAGGGTTGATATGGGGTAGTTTTCATCAGGTGAACTTTGTGGAGGAGCCATTTAAAACAATGGCAACTAGCAATACAAATCCCTTTGTGCTAAGTAGTCATCATCAATGTATAAAAAGAGTTGGTAAAGATTTAAGGGTTGCCGCATACTCAATGGATGGTAAGATAATAGAGGCCATTACTCATAATAAATTTCCAAATGTACTAGGTGTGCAGTTTCATCCAGAACCACCATTGCTATACAAGCAGGACGAGGCTCTAAAGCTTATACCTAATCAGACATCTACAGTTTCGTACATCGATTTGTATGGTGGCGATGGTGGCGAAAATTTTCATCGGAACTTTTGGCTCTATTTTGGGAAATTATTGGAATAACTTTTGATATAACCATCCAAAATTTTTATAGGAAAATTACTTTATGGAAAATCGTGTAAAAGGCTTTTTTATCGCTTTATTGTTTGTTTTAGTTTCTGTGTTTAACGCTTATACTCAGGAATCAATTAAGGGTATCGTTGTAGAGCGTAACTCTAAGTTGCCCATTTCGTTTGCTACCGTTGTGTATCAGAAAAATTCCCTCCAAAAAGGGGTCATCACCGATGTGCACGGGAAGTTTGAAATTGTTGAGAGCGGAATTTCAAGCATCACAGTTTCGTGTATGGGCTATAAGTCAAAGCAGGTAGTTCTTGCATCAATTTCAAATAAGTTGAACCTAGTGATTGAACTTGAGGAGGCCGCCTATGAAATTAAAGGTGTTGTGGTTACTCCAAAGGATAACCCTGCTTTACGGATTATTCGAAATGCACTTCAAAAGAAGAACGAGAATAACTACCAAAAGTACGATAAGTACAGCTATAACTGCTATTTTAAAACTATTATCGACCTTAAATTTCCTAGCGATTCTGCTGCCTTGGATAGTTTAACCAAGAAGCAGAAGGAACGAATTGAGCAAAGGGCTGGATTTATTTCCGAATCGGTCATAAAAACTACCAGTGTAGAAGGTAGGTCTGAAAATAGAATTGTGGCTCAGCGAACATCGGGGTTTGAGAGCCCAATATTGGTTCAGAGTTTTTTCTCCCTTTTTCACAGTTCAATATCTTTCTATAACAACAGCATACCTCTGTTTTTATTGCCATTTTCCAACGATAGGTCCGTTTCGGAGTATGTTAGTCCGCTTGCCGATGGCTGTTTGAATATCTACAGTTATCAGCTGGAGGATAAGTATACCGATGCAGCTGACACTGTTTTCATTGTTAGTTTTCATCCTAAAAAAGGAACAACCTTTAATGGTTTGGTGGGTACTTTGTTTATAAGTTCAAATAATTTTGCCATAAAGAGTATTGTTGTTGAGCCTTACGAAAAAGGCTTGATTGGGTTTAGGTTTAGGCAGGATTACGATTTTATCAACGGGAAGTGGTTTCCAACCGTGCTGGACGAGGAGATTGGCTGGGTTCAACAGAAAGTAAGCGCAAAGGTAAATGCTTACCCTGCATATGTTATAAAATCGGTTATAGATAGTGTGAACTATAATCCCACTGAAAATAAGGACGATGTAAGGCTGGAGACCGTTTATGTTGATGAGAAATCGTTAGAAAATAGTGAATCGATAATTGGTAAGGTTCGGAAAGACACCCTAACTCAGCGCGAAATGAGCACCTATCAGTTTATGGATAGCGTTGGGCAAAAGAAGAATTTTGACTACTGGATTAACCTTGCTCCAAAATTAACCGAAGGGAAAATCCCATTATACTTTCTCGATATAGAAATTGATAAACTTTACCTTTACAATAAGTACGAGGGTTCAAGGGTTGGTTTAGGTTTATCTACTAACAATAAATTATCAAAGTACTTTTCGGTAGGTGGATTTTTTGCTTATGGTTTCGGCGATGAAGAATCTAAGTACGGTGGCAATTTAGAAATCAATTTGGACAGATACAACGAGGTCAAGCTTAAGTTTTTTTATCAGAACTATTTACGTGAGGCCGGGGCAAACCTATTTAGCCGCTTGGCTGTAATCAATACTAACGATTACCTAAGGCGATATTTGGGATACCGTTTCGATAACTGTATAGAGCAACGCGCCGAGTTTAGCTTTAGGGCTTTCCGATATCTCAAAATTTCATCGTCGCTAAGCCTTCGTGACTTTAAGGTTCTATATCCGTATACCTACAAAGGCTCTGATTTTACTGGTTATAGAGCAGATGAAATACAGTTAGTTGCCCGATATTCCTATAACGAGAAGATGTCCACTTTAGGTAATGTTCGGTATGTTAGCGACGTTGGAAATCCTACCATAAGTTTTAACTACCATCGAGGTATAAACTTCATTAATAAGGAGAGTTTGGAGTACAATCGTTACGAGGCGTCTATAAGTCTTGTAGCCTACAATGGACGTATTGGTCAGTCAAATATTCGTGTCGATGCAGGTTTGATAGATAGGAGTTTGCCTTATGGTTTATTGTTTACAGGAGAGGGTAGTTGGGATAAGAATTTTTCCACGGTTATTAATGGTAGTTTTCAAACAATGTTGCCCTACGAGTTTCTGTCCGATAGGTACATTAATGTATTCTACTCACATAATTTTGGAACATTGCTTTTTAAAACCAAGAAGTTTAAGCCCCAGTTTATTGTGGTGCAAAATTCGGGGATAGGTATGCTGAGCAATGCTTCGTATCACGGAATTGATTTCAACCAAAAGGATAAAATTTACAATGAATCGGGGTTGATTATCAACAATATTATCAGGTTGAAGTATTTCAACATGTTTTACATAGGTTTTGGTATTGGAGGGTTTTACAGATGGGGAGCTTACGCTTACGATAGCGCAGAGGATAACATTGCACTGAAGTTTTCGCTATCAATTACATTGAAGTAAATGCAATAAAAAAGGGGAGTTTTGCTCCCCTTTTCAACTCAAATATCATTGCTTAAATAAGATTTGCTTTTTCGAGTATTGCCTGCATCTCCTGTTGCAACTTTTTTGCCTTTGCTCTTGCAGCCTCTGCAAAACGACCAGTGATATCGGCATAGATAATTCCGCGCGATGAATTTACAATTAATCCACACCTGTGGTTTAGTCCGTGTTCAGCAACCTTTTCAAGGCTACCGCCTTGCTCGCCTACGCCAGGGACTAGTAAAAAGTGGTCTGGAGCCAATTTCCTAACGCTCGCAAAATATTCTGGATGTGTAGCGCCAACAACATACATCATATTGGCATCGCTACCCCAGTGCATCGATTTTAGAACCACATCTTCAAACACCTTATTTCCTGTAGCGCTATTTTCGATAAGTTGAAAATCGGCAAAACTATCGTTGGATGTAATTGCAAGTAAAATTGTCCATTTACCTTCATGGTTGAGGTAAGGGGTAACAGAATCCTGTCCTAAGTATGGGGAAACTGTTACTGCATCGCAGCTCATGCTGTTGAAATACGCTTTAGCGTACATGCGTGCAGTACTAGCAATGTCGCCACGTTTTGCATCGGCAATAATTAGTATTTCTGGATAATTCTTTTTAATGTATTTCACTGTTTTTACCAAACTAGTCCATCCCGAAGCACCGTGAACCTCATAAAACGCAAGGTTTGGTTTAAAAGCAATGGCCAAATCGTGAGTGGCATCAACTATTGCCTTGTTGAATTCGAAGATTGGGTCTTCTTTTGAGAGAAGATGCTCTGGAATCTTTGTCATCTCGCTATCTAAGCCAATACAAAGAAAACTTTTTTTCTTGCGAATCTGTTCGAATAGTTGTTCGGGAGTCATATTGGTATATTTTTTACTCTTCGCTTGCTGCTTTTAAACGCTCTGCGTTCTCCGCAAGTTGAAGTTTGTCAATAATTTCTTGAACATCCCCATCAATAATTGCCGATAGGTTATAGAGTGTAAGGTTAATACGATGGTCGGTAACACGTCCCTGTGGATAGTTATAGGTACGAATTTTTGCCGAACGATCGCCAGTAGAAACCATTGTTTTACGTTTCGACGAAATATTATCCAGATACTTTTGGTATTCAAGGTTGTAAAGACGGGTACGTAGTTCGGCCAATGCTTTATCGAAGTTTTTTAGCTGCGATTTTTGGTCTTGGCACTGAACAACAATACCTGAAGGTATGTGGGTTAAACGAATAGCCGAGTATGTTGTATTAACACTTTGTCCTCCAGGACCCGATGCGCAGAAGGTATCCTTACGGATATCTTCCATTTTAAGGTCGATATCGAACTCTTCGGCCTCTGGAAGTACTGCAACAGTGGCTGCTGAAGTGTGAACCCTTCCCTGTGTTTCGGTTTGAGGTACACGTTGTACGCGATGTACTCCCGATTCGTATTTTAAAACGCCATAAACACCGTTTCCAGTAATGCTCATAACAACTTCCTTGAATCCACCAACGGTTCCTTCGGAGGTGCTAGTAACCTCGTATTTCCATCCTTTTTTCTCGAAATACTTGGTGTACATGCGGAAAAGGTCGCCTGCAAAAATACTTGCTTCATCACCACCTGTACCAGCGCGGATTTCCATAACAGCGCTTTTAGAATCTTCTGGGTCGGCTGGGAGTAGGAGAACTTTTAGTTCTTCCTCAAGATTTTCCTGTTCTTGGGTAAGTGATTCAAGTTCCATTTTAGCCATCTCTCTAAGTTCTTCGTCTTTCTCTGCGGCTAAAATTTGCTTGGACGAATCGATATTGCTAAGTACGTTTTTGTATTTTTCGTAAGCGCCCACAATTGGCTCCAATGACCGATATTCCTTGTTAAGACTAACATATCGTTTCATATCGGCCATAACTGCTGGGTCGGTAATTTGCTGGCCAATTTCTTCGAATTTGTGCCTAATTCCTTCTAGTTTTCTGAGTATTGAATTGTCTGACATATTATTTTAAAATATTGCCGCAAAGGTAATCATAAATTTACAGAGTGAAAAAGGGGCGAATAGATTTAAGGATTTACATAATATAATTTAAAAGATAGAGTATTCTATCATCCTTGTTCCATCACCCAAATAGACTTCCTTACTAGTAATGAAATTCTCCAAACTGCGATTTTATGGTGAGCTTTTTCCCTTCGTACTCACTACAGTAACCAATAATCTGGGCATCTACACCATAATCCTTCGCAATGGCAATAATATCGTCGGCGAACTCTGGGAATACGTATATCTCCATTCTATGTCCCATATTGAATACCTTGTACATTTCCTGCCACGATGTGCCAGACTCTTTCTGTATTATTTTGAAAAGTGGGGGAATTTCGAAAAGATTATCTTTTACAATATGAAGGTTATCAATAAAATGCATCACTTTTGTTTGTGCACCGCCTGAGCAGTGAACCAATCCATGTATTACAGGGCGGTAGTTCGATAGTACATCCTTAATTATTGGGGCATAGGTGCGGGTAGGGGATAGCACCATTTTACCAGCAGTTACGCCAATTTCATCAATCTTTTGGTCGAGTTTGTATGACCCAGAGTAGATTAGTTCCGATGGAACAGAGGAGTCGTAGCTCTCGGGGTATTTTTTAGCAAGGTAGTTTGCAAAAACATCGTGCCTTGCCGATGTTAGCCCGTTGCTACCCATACCGCCATTGTACTCAGTTTCATACTTGGCTTTCCCAAATGATGAAAGGCCAATAATAACATCGCCATCCTGAATGTTGCTATTGGATATTATTTCGGAGCGTTTAATGCGAGCAGTAACGGTGGAGTCAACTATAACAGTACGTACAAGGTCGCCCACGTCGGCGGTTTCTCCACCGGTAAGGGTAATTCCAATGCCTTGCTTGCGCAAATCGTTGCAGAACTCCTCGGTTCCTTGGATTATGGCGCTGATTACCTCGCCAGGTATTAGGTTTTTGTTACGACCAATTGTTGAGGATAGAAGTATGTTATCGGTTATGCCAACGCAGAGCAAATCGTCAATATTCATCACAATGGCATCCTGAGCAATTCCCTTCCAAACGCTCATATCGCCAGTTTCCTTCCAGTAAGCGTATGCTAACGACGATTTGGTACCCGCACCATCGGCGTGCATTACAACGCAGTAGTTGGTGTCGCCAGTTAGGGTGTCGGGAACAACCTTGCAGAATGCTTTTGGGAAAAGTCCCTTGTCCAAATTGCTAATTGCGTTGTGAACATCATCTTTAGAGGCAGACACGCCTCTTTGGTCGTAGCGGGAATCTTTGCTCATTGTGATTTTTATTGACAAAGGTAATCTAGAAATTTCAATTGCCCAACGGTAATTTGTCAACAGATTGTTGATTACTATGGGGTGGCTTATCAGTAGTTTAACCCTTCAATTTTCAGGAATTTCTTTTTCGATTCGTTTTGCCACTTAACCTCGGCAGGCGTTTCCACAAGCCATACTTTTAGGTCGGCTTGAGAAGGGTCGTCAACAAATATTAGTATTATCTGAGCCATTTTGGGCTCCTCTACTTCCATCATAATGCCAACCTTAGTGATTTCTTTTTCTTCGTATACAATGCAGAATAAAAGATCTGCATCTTTAGGATCTTCAACGGCGTATATTTTTAGTTTTGCTTGTTCAATAGTTTCAGCCTCAAAAAATTTCTGAGCATAGCCTTGTTTTGCAGTGGCTATAACAACTATAACTAGAAATATTTTAATGATTCGAGGCATACTTAACACTTAAAATCAATTTTTTTACTTCAAAACTCGATTAAATGTTTCACAATTTACGTTCCAAAATTTACTGTAAAACTATAAATCGATTAAAACAAATCTAGCGATTTTTTCTAAACCTAATTGGGAGCCGAGTTCAAAAAAATAAAATAAAAAGGGGCAAAGCCCCTTTCTCAAAATATTTACTGTTTTGCAGGGTAATCATCCCTTAAAACTCTGAACTCTGTTCTACGGTTAATTTGGTAAACAACCTCTTTGTTTTCCTCGGAGGTTAAACCATCAACAAACTTTTGGTCGAGTACAACTCCTATAGGTAGGAATGTGTAACGGGCATTTAGCGCTGCATCAACAACCTTAGGTTGAGTTTGAGCATAACCTTTTGCTTTTAAGCGGTCGGTAGCAATACCTTTTTCTATTAGATAGTTAACAACCGACTGTGCACGTTTTTGCGATAGTTCGTAGTTGTACTCTTGGGTACCACGAGTATCGGTATGCGATGCCAACTCAATGGTAACGGTTGGGTTATCGTTAAGGATTTCAACTAGCCTATCAAGCGCCTCTCGCGATTCTGGTCGGAGTTCCCACTTGTCGTAATCGTAGAAAATATTCGGTATTTCAATTGGTTTCTCGGTTGACGTAATTGCAATAGCAACATCAAAATCCTTGCTTCTTGTTAAGCCACGAGTAGTTTCCTTAGCCTTGTTGTTGAGGAATCCCTTTTTCGAAGCAAGTATTACGTAATCGGTGTTTGGAGTTAAATTAAATTTAAAAGTACCATCCTCCTTGGTTTGCATTGTAACAATAGCACCATCACTACCAATAAGTTTAACTGTGGCTTGATTAACAGGGTTTTTTGTTTTATCGTCGGTAACCTTACCAATCATGTTGTAGATAATTGGAGGTAGATAGAACATGTAAATATCATCGGCACCTCTTCCTCCTTGTCGGCGAGAGCTAAAATAACCTGCTTCGCGCTCCCTTTCGAATACAACGCCAAAGTCATCAGCAGGGGAGTTCATTGGGTAGCGCATATTTTCAATAACCCAAGAACCATTTTCTTGCGATTTAGCCTTAAAAATATCCAAACCGCCCATTCCAGGGTGTCCATCGGACGAAAAGTAAAGTGTTCCATCGGTATGAACGTATGGGAACATCTCATTTCCAGGGGAGTTTACTTCTCCTCCAAGATTTATGGCCTCGCCCCACTCATCACCCGATGTTGCACATGTAACCTTCCATATGTCTAATCCACCAAAACCACCGGGGATATTGCTTGCAAAATAAAGAGTTGTTCCATCGGCAGAGATTGCTGGGTGGGCTACAATCATACTATCCGATGAAACCTTTATTTCATCGGGGGTTAGCCAGCCCTGCTCAACTCGTTTTGAACTAAATATTTGGCATCCTAACTTATCGCGTTTGCTAACTTTGCAACGGGTAAAGAATACTGTGTTAAAATCGGACGTTAGCGAGCCCGCACCCTCGTCAAATTGGGTGTTTACAGTTTCATCAATGGCTTTTGGGTCGCTCCATACTCCCTTAACATCACGAGTTGTTAGAAAAATATCGGTAAAACTTTCGCCCGTAACAGCACTGAGTTTTCCACCAGTAGTTCCTTTTCTTGAACTTGTGAAGAGTAGTTCGGTATAATCGTTCGAAGCATAAGCAGGACTAAACTCACTAAACTTAGTGTTTATGCCGCGCATGTTGATAATTTCGTATCCCGATGGGGTTTCTTTCCATCGTTTGGCCAGTTCGCACGACTCAATTCCAGAATCAGCAAGTTTATCGAGCGGTGCAAGAATTTTGTATTTTCTGTATTGCTCAATGGCCTCGTCGTACTTCTCGCCCATCTTAAGCGTTTCGGCGTAGTAGAAAAATACTTTGGGGTCGGGGCATTCCCTGAGGATTGCTTTTTGGTACCAAAGTTCTGCTTGACGAGCGTTGCCTATCAACCTGTAGCAATTTCCAATTTTATAGAGGTACTTGGAGAGTTCAACCTTGTCTTTTACTTTATCTATATCGTCTCTGTAAAGTTCGATTGCTTCAAAATAGCCACCAGCCTTGTAAAGAGCATCAGCTCTGGTTAACTTTGATGTTTGTGCTACAGCGATATTCGATAAAAGCAGAATCCCTAAAAGGGTTATTGCCCCATTTTTAATGGCCGATTTTAATCCAATCATAAATGTACTTTTCTAATGAACGCAAAAATATTTCAAAAGTATCTAAAATATAAAAGGTAAAGGTAAATATTATTTTAAAGATTTTGCAATTCAACAGTTAAAACCTAACCGTTTTAAAGGAAAAATCCCAGATAAACTGGGATTTTAAAACAAAAACACGACTGAAAACCTATCGGATGAAAAGCATTTCGCGATATTTTGGTAGCGGCCACATCTCATCGTCAACAATCATCTCTAGTTTGTCAATATGGTAACGAATATCCTCGATATATGGCCTAACATTCTTTGCGTATAGGTGAGCTCTTTCAACAACGTCTTCCACAAGGTTTGCCTCTTTACGGTACTCAATCATTTCGTCTACCTGCTTGCGGATTTCGTGAATATGCTCAGATATTTCCTGTAAAAGATTTAGCTGATGATTTGCCAGTTTCTCGTATTCTTTTGGGAATAGTTCTTTTAGCCCCTTCACATTCGATATCAGAATATTTTGGTAAGCAATGGCTGTTGGGATTATGTGGTTAATGGCTAAATCACCAAGAACACGTGCTTCTATTTGTACTTTCTTGAGGAATATCTCGTTGCGAATTTCGTAGCGAGCTTCAAGTTCTCTAAGTGTAAGCACTTTGTTCTTTGTCAATAGCTCTTTTGATGAGTCTAACAGGAATGTTTTGAAGGCCTCAATTGCGTTTTGGATATTGGGCAATCCTCGGCGTGCGGCTTCATCAACCCACTCTTGGCTGTAGCCATTACCCTCGAATCGGATTTTCTTGGAATCGATAATAACCTTACGCAGGCACTGGATTATCGCCTCATCCTTTTTTACACCCTTTTCAATAACTTTCTCAACCTCTGCCTTGAATTTATTGAGTTGGTCGGCAACGGCGGTGTTTAGCACAATCATTGGCGATGCACAGCTACCCGATGAGCCCACTGCGCGGAACTCAAAGCGATTTCCGGTAAATGCGAATGGCGATGTACGGTTACGGTCAGTATTATCGAGTAAAATCTCAGGAATTTTTCCGATGATGTCCAGTTTTAGTTCGGTTTTCTCATCGGGAGTCATCTTTTGGTCGCTTACCTTCTCCTCCAGTTCATCGAGCACAGCACTTAGGGTTTTTCCAATAAATACCGACATAATGGCTGGTGGTGCCTCGTGTGCACCAAGGCGATGCGAGTTTGATTCCGAAGCAATACTGCCAATAAGCAGAGCGGAGTGATCCTGAACCGCCTTCATGGTGTTGATAAGGAATGTTAGGAACTGTAGGTTGTTCTTAGGTGTTCTTCCGGGCGATAGAAGGTTTACACCGCTATCGGTCATCATCGACCAGTTATTGTGTTTGCCAGAGCCGTTTACTCCTTTGAATGGTTTTTCGTGGAAAAGTATACGGAAGTTATGCTGACGGGCAACCTTGTCCATTAGCGACATTATGAGTTGGTTGTGGTCAACCGCAAGGTTGGCTTCCTCAAATATAGGTGCACATTCAAACTGGTTTGGGGCAACCTCGTTGTGGCGTGTTTTAACAGGGATACCTAGCTTGTAAGCCTCCAATTCAAAGTGACGCATAAAAGCGGTAACGCGTGATGGAATTGACCCAAAGTAGTGGTCTTCCAACTGTTGGTCTTTTGCCGCAGCATGTCCCATAAGGGTACGACCGCAAAGGGCAAGGTCGGGGCGGGCGTTGAACAACGCCTCATCAACTAAAAAGTACTCTTGTTCCCAGCCTAGTGTGGCAAATACCTTTTTTGCGTCCTTATCGAAATACTCCAAAACCGATACCGCTGCTTTGTCAAGTGCCGTTAGCGATTTTAGCAATGGAGTCTTAAAATCTAGTGCTTCGCCTGTATAGGAAACAAAAACCGTTGGAATACAAAGCGTTTGGTCAAGTATAAACGCAGGCGAAGATGGGTCCCAAGCTGAATAACCGCGAGCTTCGAATGTGTTTCGGATTCCACCACTTGGGAAACTCGATGCATCGGGTTCCTGCTGAACAAGCATTTCACCTTTAAAGAGCTCAATAGCCTTGCCATCCTTAT
>JAEXVC010000129.1 GCA_023406715.1 Bacteroidota bacterium
ATATTACTCCATCCAAATCGGCATATTCGGCCATAAATTGAGCACCAAGGGTTAACTCAAATGTGCCAGGTACATGTTTTACTAGTATATTTTCTTCCTTTGCTCCATGCTCTATAAGGGTTTTATAGGCTCCCTCGAGTAGTACATGGGTAACAGCATCGTTCCAATCCGATACAACAATACCAAACTTCATTTTCTTTGCCGAAGGGATTTCTTCGGGGTTATAAGCTGATAGGTTTTTGTTTTTAGATGACATAGCATTAGTATTTTTCGACTATAAAGTTAATTCAAATTATTGATTGCAATAAAAAAGGGTGCCAAAATACTGACACCCTATTTGTTATAGTAGTAGAAATTATTTTCCAAGAATTGTATTGTTCCGTGCGATATCCTTCTCAATTTCTCTTGCCTCTTGGCTTTTTGGATATTTATCTTTGATTATTGAGTATAATTTAAGTGCTTTCTCGTTCTCTTTTAATTCTTCATAAACCATACCGGCCTTTTTAAGAAAAATAGGCGCCGTAAATTCATCTTCGCTAAAAAGTGCTGCTTTTTCGTAGTATTTAGCACCATCCTTAAGTTGGTTAAGTTCCACATAGCAATCGCCAATAGCGCCATATGCCACAGGGGTAACGAGTAAATCACCAGCATCAAACTTTTTAAGAAAGTCTATAGCTTTTTGGTACTCTCCCAACTTATGATAACAAATACCTACGTAATAGTTTGCAAGGTTGCCTGTTTTTGTCATGCTATACTTGTCAGCAACGTAAAGAAATCCCATATCATTATCGTTACCGTTTAAAGCCAATTTAAATGAGTCCTTCTCAAAATTATACTCAGCAGCATAAATTTGCGATTGTGCTTCTTTCTCCATAGGTGCAAGGTAGAAGCGTTTATATCCAAAATAGATACTTACAATAACAAGTATAGCAACTATTATAATAGTTAAACTCTTTTGGTTTTTCTCAATGAATTGTTCCGATCTTGTCAATGCATTATCCAGCGATTCAACTGTGTCTGGTTGTACATTCTTTTTATCTTTTGCCATATATCAATAATTTGTGTTTATAATCAAAGCAGTCGCAAAAGTAATGGTTTTTCGAATATCTGGAAATTTTATTGAAAGAATTTGCTAACAAATTGATTGGTTTTATTTTGAAACCGTTTGTTAAAACACCTGTTACCCTCCATAAACGTGAACACTCTGCATTCCTGTTGGCATATATTTTATTCCCATCCATGTAATGATTAAAACGATAAAAGAAATTGCCAACAGTGTTATGATGAGTTTCTTTTTGTTAGGTAAAAATTTATGTATGTGAATTAGTATTAGATAGAAAAACCAAGTTAGCAAAGCCCAAGTTTCCTTTGGATCCCAAGCCCAGTAGTTTCCCCATGCAATTTTTGCCCAGAATGCACCAAGTAGCATTCCCCAGGTCAAGAAAGCAAAACCAGGATAAACCAATTGCATAGATAGTTCAATATCTTTCTCTATTTCATTATTTTTTCTGTAAAAGTAGAATGCTTTTAATGTTGATATGCTTGCAGCTCCTAGTATTGCATAGGATATCATATATACCACAACGTGAGGAATAAACCAGTAACTCTGCAATGCTGGCATCAACGATTTGCTCTGATACTCGGGATGAATAATGTCAACAATAAGAAACACAATGGACATTATGTATCCAAGTACAAACATCGTTTTGTTGCTTGTTTTAAGGTAGATAATCCAAGTTACAATGCTAACGAATAGTGAGTACCATAGCCTTGTTTCTGCCATTGTGCGCATTGGTGGACGCTCTAGTGCAATCCAAAGTCCTACAATAAATGCGACTAAAAGAATAGTTCCTATTAAAGAGGTGAATAAACCAACCTTACGAAACTGCACGGAATACTTTGGAATTAGTACAATTGCGATGCTTAAGACCCAAAGGATTATTGTTGTTACTGATATATAGTTAAATAATTGCCACATGGTTCAGACGTTAGAAATTAGACAAAAGACATTAGATAATTAATGCTGGTTTTTATTGAGATAGCTAAATGACATAAGGATTGTTCCAAAAAGAATCATCAGCATACCAGCATAAACCACGTTTAACCAAGGGTCGTAAACTGCTAGAAATATGCTGAAATCAGAGTCTGTACCAGCCCTATTGTCATAGCCGTATTGGTAAACAAACCATCCATCAACTTTTAAGGGAGAATTCACCTCTATTCTGTGCTTTTGCTCAGTAATTCCACTTTTTGTGTATAGTAGAATATCTGAGGCATAATATTTAGGCTCAGCAGGGAGTAGCCTAAGAATGGAATCTTCATTAATTGTTAGGTATCGTTCCGCAAATGATGCGCACTCTGGAGCTATCCAGCCCTTTGCGGAATGTGCATTGTTTGATGAAACCTCCACTAAGGCCGCTGGGCCAGTGAAAGGAACTCCTCTGGCATCAATAAATCCACTGTCGGAGATATAAGCTTTTTGATAGTACTGATGAACTTTAACGTTAACACCTTCGATGTTAAAAATACTATCTGTTGATATGTCTGGATGGTTTTTTGGAAGAATAGGTGATTCAACTCCACGAACCATTAAAACTGGTTTTGGTGAGTAGTATTCCGCTTTAAAGTCTAAAAGCCTAATTGCAATTGGCAGATCGACTGAATTTCCTTTTTGGTTTAAACCATACCACGATAGTTGTTGTTCTGCAAGTTGCTTTTTTACTTCTTGCTTATCGCCATAGCCTAACAAGCCTGCAACAACACAAAGCCATAAACCAAGATGATTCAAGGTGAATGCAATATTGGTAAAGGTGAAGGGATAAATCCTTTTTGCAATAGCAAAACCAAGCGTTATTGCTAGGTATAGAGCCGATAACGCAAAACACCAAGTTCGAGTAATTATATGCAATCCCAATGGAAGTTCATTCTGCTTCTGAGGAATTACTGCAATTAGCAACACATGAAACGAGAAAATTATAATTGCTGGAATTGCCGATTTTATAGACGATAACCATATAACAACTGGCTTTTCGTTCCAAATAAGTCTGGTAACTATTGTTGTAATAACAAGAATTGCAATGTAGATAAGGTTATACGGGTAGTGTGGGGGAATGTAATGGTGTAGAGGATTTGCAACTTCCATTAAAAATCCGATAACCAAAAACCCAAAAGCAAAAATAAATCCTTCTTTATAACTCCAAGGGAAAGACCAAATTGGCTTTCCCTTGGTATTTTGTTCATGATTCATAATGTCTAAAGGCTAAATTCAAAAGTTTATTCTATCTTTTAAAAATTTTCAAATCAACAAATTATCTCATTTTCAAATTGTCCTACATTATTTTGGCAGGTAAAGGCATTTGTTTTTGACGTTCCTCTGCTTTCTTTAACCACTCGGGCAGTTTTGTTTCTTTCCATACCTTCTTCTCCGATTTTAGTTTGCTCATATCTAGGCCAATGGCGGTTTGGGCTTTATCCTTTGTGCTGATATCTGGGAGTTCAACAGGCTTGTTGTGGCCTAAATCGGCAAGAATTCTGGTAAGTTCAAGTCTCGCTTGCGATGTTTTATTCATTCCGTCGGCAATAATGCGCATGCACTCAAGTGGTGCGTGGAATGATGCTCCATGGCTTGCAGCCACAAAATCCCATCGCCATTGTGCCTGACGGATTAACTTCATCACTGGTTCCATCATCTTTTCGGTTGCACCTTTGTCCCATGCAAATTTTGCCTCAAAATGTGCTTTTACAAGCATATCTTCCAACGCAATCTTTTCCTTGTAAACCTTATCCTGTCTGTCGTAAACGTTTTTAATCAGTTCTTCTTTGGATTGACGGTGGCAAACCATACACGAAGCCTCCATATTGTTCAGTGGACTTTGCACCTTATGGTCGGTGATTTTTTGGCTACCCTCAGTGGTGTAAGGCATGTGGCAATCGGCACATGAAACTCCTCGTTGATAGTGAATGCTATGTTGGAAAAGTTCAAAATCGGGGTGTTGAGCCTTTATAATTGGTGCTTTGCTTATCGCATGTTTCCAGTCTGAGAATTCATATGAATCGTAATACTCCTCAATCTGCTCCATATCCATACCTTTATCCCAAGGGAATGTAACGTATTTGCCATCGCCTTTAAAGTAGTACTCCACGTGGCATTGCGCACAAACCATTGTACGCATTTGGTTAAGTGTCGATTTTGTTGCATCTTTTCCTTGTCGTTGGTATGCCTCTACAAAAGCAGGTTGGTAGAAACGTAGATTCATTGTTTTGGGTTCATGACAATTTGCGCAGCCAATAGGGTTCACAATTTCAGATAGCATTGCTGACCACTTTGTTTTATAGAAATCGGCAGGGGATATTTGAGTAAACATTCTTGGAACATCAGGACTTTTACATGCCCAACAACTGGAGTTCTGTGGTCCTTCGTGTTCATCTTGAGGTGTTCCTGTTCTCAATGTATTCTGTATGTCTTTTACAGCATAAATGTGACCACGTGGTTGATTGTAATCTTTTGCAAATGCATATCCTGCAAAAAGTATAACTATTCTTGGGTCTTCCTCAAGAACATCGCGCATTGCACTGCCGTTGTATTTTGAATGAAACGATGTGTCCGCCATTTGTGAGTATGTTTGGTACTCGCGTGGGTATGCAAGCCCCCAAACCTCATTACGTGGTTCAAACTCGGCTAAATTGTATTTGGGTTGATTCATTAAGTTAGCCTCGGTTCTGCGCTGAACAATACTTGCAGCAAGTAATCCAAGCACAAAAACAATAGCCATTGTACTTAAGAAAAGCGCCCAGCCAATCCAAGGGCTTTGTTCTATTTTTTTGCTTAGTGAGGTTTTCATATTGATTTGGTTTGGGTTTACTTAATTAGTTTTTTAAGCCATTCGGGGGTGTCGGATTTTGGCACAGGTGCATTCCCAAATGGAGTAGATGAAAGGCTTTTAACGCGTCCGTGAGGTACATCGCGGTGACAATCCCAGCACAAACGGCCATTGCCTTCAACTGTTTGGTCGTAAGTAACATTGGCTTTAACCATTTCGGTTAAATTACCGTGACAGCGAATGCAGTTTTCCTGAACCACTTTACGACCAGGAGGAAGCATTGTTATGGTTTGAGAATAAGTGTTTATTGTAAAAATGGTAGCATGCCGCATCCCATCGGAACCTTTGAAATAGTATTTTCGGAAAACATTGTCATGCGGAACATGGCAGTCGTTACAAGTGGCAACTTCGCGATGCGAGGAGTGATGCCATGTAACGTATTCAGTTCTCATAATATGGCAATTTACGCAGGTAGCGGGGTCATTGGAAATATAGGACCATGCACGGGATGTGTAAAAAGCAAAGGCCGCGGTGCCCATAAAAATTCCAGCAACAATAATCACAGGAATGCGCCATTTTGCTGGAGGGTCTAGGTGTTGTATGATTGCCTTTAATTTTTGCTTCATACAGCGTTTGGTTTAGGTTTGGTTGTGCTAATATAGTTAAATATGTACTTAGAATCAATCTAAAATTGTGTTTGCGGCTTCTTGCCTCTTCTTTTGATGAGCCACATTGTAAATCCTGTGATTGTGATAATTATCAATGATATTCCTGCCAGCGGTACAATCAGGATGTAGAAACTACTAATAATTGGAGAGTATATTCGGCAGGTATGGAATTCCTGTGCCAGATTCCACAATGGAAACCTATATGAGCTCTTCACAAATTCAGGCATTGTAATATCTTTCTGATTCGCTCTCATAGGTAAAGTTCCTTTGTCGTAATCGAAAAAATACTCATCGTTGTTGATTTTCGAGTATCCCGAAACAGCAACGCTTCCAAACGGCGATGATAAACTGTTTGTAGGCAAAACCTCTTGGTCTGTAATGTAGTTATAGATTGTTCCGTTGGTTGTATTCCATTGGAATGCACCGCTGAAGCTGCCTATTAGGTAATCGCCATTCTCCAATATTTCAAAAACATTGATTCCCATTACGCTGATAGGTGGTTCGTTTTTAAATCTGCATAGAGGTTCGTTAAATTCTTTTCCATAAAAAACACCATCGGAAGTAGCGATAAGAAATTGATTTCTCAATTTATCGTATTTAATATCACGCAGTTTATCGTGCCAGAAAATATCGTTTCCTTGAATAGATTTTTCGGAGTGATTGACATTGCCACTTACAACAAACAGCAGGAATGGTGGTCGGAGGAATATTCCTGTAAAGCTAACTATCAGTAGTAATAATACAGATATAGCTCCAAATTTTAGGTGCCATTTATACGAGAACTTAGTTGCCTGCTTGGTTCTTCTCAGCCTAAATCTGCCCTTAACCCGCTTTACTATTTTGGGTGATATGAAATAGATTAATCCTGAAATACTAAGGAACAGCATAATTAATCCAACTATATCAACAATAACTCTACCTGATATTCCAAGTATTTCGCCACTGTGAATAATCCAGAATAACCTGAAAATGCTGATGTTTGGTTTACTTCCTGTTGGTGGAATTAGTTCAGTTTTGGTGAATTTTAATCTACCATCAACATCGTTCGCAGCGTATAAACTGTTTCGAGTTGTTAAGTAGATAGTTGAATCAACAATTTCGATACCTGTAACGAATTCATCGCTTTTTGGAAGTTGACACTTAATCCATAGTTGTTGTGGTTTGCAGTATTGGTACAATCCAAAGCGTGTTGCAGCAAAATAGGTTCCGTTATAGGATATTTCAAAATCAAGTAACTTCCTATTATCTGAACCGCTTGGGATTCCATTCATAAACGGTGTCCAACTGCTGAAATTTTGGTTTGTAATCCAAATTCCAGCGCCACCGTAGAAGAATATAGTATCGGAATTTAAGTTTTTTGTGCCCATTACGGAAGCTAAGTTCCAGTTTTGAAGTTCGTAATCGTTGGGTAGATATTTCCTGTTGATATCAATTGAACTGATTAGTTCGCGATGATTCATCAGTATTCCAGAAATGGCAAAAAAGATAAAGAAAACTGAGAAAATAAGCGCTGGCCATTTATGGTATTTCTTAAAGGCTGAGTAAAGGCGGGTCATTTTGGTTGGTAATAGTTAAAGTTGTTTGGTGGGTAAAAAAAAGAGAAGTAGCAATGAACTAATTGCCACTATTCCTTTTAAAGTAATTGTGAAAGTATTACTCTTTAATCATAGTAAGCACCATTTTAAAGCGCTCAGTGGCCTGTAGTGCATGTGTAATATTTGCTGGCATAATTATGGTTTCGCCCGCCACTAAATCGTGAGGGTTTCCACCAATAATGATTTTTGCTTTACCTTCAATAACTTGAACCATTGCATCGAATGGGGCTGTGTGTTCGCTTAAACCTTCGCCTTTATCGAAAGCGAAAAGAGATATGTTGCCAGTGGGGCGTTTAAGCACGTTCTTGCTTACAATTCCACCATTGCTATAGTCAACTTCGGTTGCAAAGTTGAATTTTGCTCCTTTTGGAAATTCGTTTGTCATAATCTTTAGTATTATAACCCTGTCAGGGTTTTATAGCCTGACAGGGTTTTGTGTATTTTAAATTATCCAACCATTAATTTGATATCTTCATCAACTGTGGTAATTCCACCAATTCCGAAATTCTCAACCAATACTTTTGCAACATTTGGCGATAGGAATGCTGGCAATGTTGGGCCGAGGTGGATATTTTTCACTCCTAGGTGAAGAAGTGCAAGAAGAACTATCACGGCCTTTTGCTCGTACCAGGCAATATTGTAAGCAATTGGTAACTCGTTGATATCGTTTAGTTGGAACACCTCTTTTAACTTGAGGGCGATAACTGCCAATGAGTAAGAGTCGTTACACTGACCAGCATCAAGCACACGTGGAATTCCACCTATATCGCCTAAAGGAAGTTTGTTATAGCGGTACTTAGCGCAACCAGCGGTTAAAATAACGGTATCCTTTGGAAGTTTCTGAGCAAATTGGGTGTAGTAATCGCGATCCTTCATTCTACCGTCGCAACCAGCCATTACAATGAACTTTCGGATAGCGCCACTCTTAACTGCATCAACAACTTTATCGGCTAAAGCAAATACCTGTGCGTGTGCAAATCCACCAATAATCTCGCCGGTTTCAATCTCGGTTGGAGCCTTGCAGGTTTTTGCTAAAGCAATAATCTCCGAAAAATCTTTTTGTTTACCAGGCTCACGGTCTGCAATGTGTTTGCTTCCTGGGTAACCAGCAGCGCCTGTGGTGAATACTCTATCTTTATATGTTGCTGTGTTTGATGGAGGAACAATACAGTTTGTGGTGAATAGGATTGGACCGTTGAAGGTTTCGAAATCTTCTTTCTGGTGCCACCAGCTGCTACCGTAGTTTCCAACAAAATGTTTGTACTTTTTGAAAGCAGGGTAGTAGTTTGCAGGAAGCATCTCGCTGTGGGTGTAAACATCAACTCCAGTTCCGTCGGTTTGAGCAAGTAGCTCTTCCATATCCTTTAGGTCGTGACCGCTGATAAGGATACCCGGCTTATTGCTTACTCCAATGTTTACTTTAGTTATTTCAGGATTGCCGTAGCTGCTAGTGTTTGCTTTGTCGAGTAATGCCATTGCATTAACGCCTAGTTTGCCAGTTTCAAGGGTTAAGCCAACCAATGCATCAACTGATAAGTCTTTTGTGATTTCAGCAAGCGCCTTCTGCATAAATGCATAGTTTGCTACATCTTCGTGACCTAAGTTATATGCGTGCTCAACGTAAGCTGCCATACCTTTTACACCGTAGGTGATAAGTTGCTTAAGTGAGCGAATATCCTCGTTGGTTTCAGCAAGAACACCTACTGTCATCGATTTTGCCTCGTAGGTTTCTGGCTTGCCAGTCCATGTAGTCCCTTCAAACGACGTGTCAACCTTTACGCCTTGCTTTGCGGCTTCTGATTTAAGCATTTCGCGAAGTTCTAAGCCCTTAGTTACACGGTTTTCGATAACCTTTTTGTCGAAGTTGGCGTTGGTAATTGTGGTGAACAAACTGTCGAATACAAACTTGTTCACGATTGGGTTTTCGTACCCTTTTTGTTCGCGGAGCGCAACGCTGTATACGCTAACACCCTTCGTTACGAACATTAGTAGGTCCATCATATTTGCTAGGTCGTCGGATTTTCCGCACACACCCTTAATTGTACAACCTGTACCTTTTGCTGCCTCTTGGCATTGAAAACAGAACATGCTCATGATTGAAAGTTATTAAGTGATTAGTTATTAAGTTGTTTGAAAATATGTTGTCAGTTATCAGTTTCTTTATTAACTCGTAACACATAACTGACAACGGATAACTGTTTATTACACCCACGTTGATTCTAGAATATCGCCTTGAATTCCAACGGTCATCATCTTGATTGGCACTTTACGTTTTGCGCGTTCCATGGCCTTTTTTGGAAGTTGAAGTAAGCCACCTCAGCAGGGAACTTCCATTTTCATTATGGTTATAGTATCAACCTGTGCATCATCAATAAGCGAGGTGATTTTCTCGATGTACGATTCCTTGTTAGAGTCCAGTTTTGGACAAGCAATTGCTAAAGTTTTTCCTTTGAGGTAGTTGCTATGGAAATTTCCTAGCGAGAATGCTACGCAATCGGCTGCAAGTAGTAGGTTTGAACCACGGAAATGACCCGATTGTGGGTTGATAAGGTGTAGCTGAACAGGCCAGTGAGTGAGTTCCGATTTGCTTGAAACCATTGCGTTATCCTGAGCCATTGCCATTCCACCACCAAAGCTGCGTGCTGCAGAACCAGGGCATCCTCCACCGTGATGATGTGCATGTTGCTGAACTTGCACTTGAGGTTGTTTTGGCTGATTATCGCCGCATCCGCATGCGGAACCTTTTGAGTGATTGTGAACTTCCTGCATTACTTCGTCTAAATTAAAGTTAAGTTTATCTCTGTTGGCTAGTAACCATTCTACACCCTGACGCAAATATTCTTTCTCGTTGTAATCCTTTAGGTGTTTAAGGTGAGCAACTACAGTGTTTTTGCCGTTTGCAACCATCTTGCTGATTGTTAGAGCCTCGTCGTAAGCCTCTGCCTCGCGATGCTCAATGGTTATTGCACCCTCGGGGCACTCTCCAATACATGCACCTAAACCATCGCACATAAGCTCACTAATTAAAACCGCTTTGTTGTCAATAAGTTGTAAAGCACCCTCGTGGCATCCGCTAACACATAGTCCGCATCCGTTGCATTTATCTCTGTCTATAGTAATAATGTCTCGTTTCATATTTTTAGTTTTTGTTTTTTACTCAGTTATAATTTCTCGAAAAACTTTTTGTTCATTTTCAATTTGTTTTTCTTGATACAAAAGTATGGCACCCTACCTCCACGGAATGTATCATATGTTACAAACTCGAAAAATTTTCAAAAAATTTTATTTTTTCTTCGAAACTCAATATTTGAAGTTGTTTCTCTGGTATGTAAAAAAGTTGATTGGTGAAGTATTATAAAAAAAGATGTTATAAAAATATTTGGTAATCAAATAAATATCTAAATTTATAGTAGGACTTAAATACCCTTTGGCTTATGAAAAGAACCACACAACTATGGATTTTTACAGCAGTTATAATGTTGTTTAATCTCATAATTTTTCTTACAAAAGTTGGTGGTGAACGCTTGTTGCTTTATGTGAGCGATTTACTTCCTGTGCTTTGTGCCATAGTGGCAATAGTTTTTTTGTATAGGGCTTACAAGCAGTTTAAAGAATTTGATTATGCAAAAACATCGTGGCTGTTAACCCTCATTGGTATTGTCCTTTTCTTTTTGGGAGAATCAATTTATGCAATACTAGAAATAGGTCTCGGAAGCGATATGAATGAGAACTTCCCAAGTATTGCCGATTATGTGTGGTGTGCTGGTTACATCCCTCTTTTCGCTGGAATGGCGCTGATGTTTTATGGATACAAAAAAGGTGGTTTCCCTATGGGAAATACCAAAATGTATGGCTTCCTATCAGTTGTTATTGCAATAATAGCGTTTGCCGTAATTGTATTTCTGCTTATACCTATTATTAAAGATGAAGAAACCGACCTACTATCTAAAGTATTCTACCTCTACTACCCAGTAGGTGATGTTCTTTTGGTTATACCAGCCTTAATATTAATGTATATTACGAGTTTATTTGGTCGAAGCACAATTTCGATGCCTTGGCGACTGTTAGCCTTAGGTTATATTTGCTTCACTGTGGCCGATTTGCTTTATTCCTACTTAAGTTGGCAGGATTTATACGGAAGCGGTAACCCAATCGATTTGGCCTGGAATTTCGGGTACTTGTCTATTGCCCTTGCGGGATTATATCAAATGGAGTTGATGAAATCGCTTAACGAAAGGGTTGACCTATGACAACGTATAATAACACTTACGCCCAGCAAATATTTAGCGTGCTATCCCCTTTGGTTGGGGAGTTTATGGCTAAGGGCATTTTAAAATCGCAAGTTCAAAGAATAGGAAAATCGGAGGAGACGATAACTAAGGAAGATTTAATTCATCTGGCCGATGGTATAAGTAAAGGACTTGTAGTTTTTGTTGGAACCGACGTGGCCCAAAAGGTCGCCGCCAAAATAAAATCATTTTAGTATATCATAAAACAAGCCCCGAGTTTTCCTCGGGGCTTGCTTTAATAATACTACTATCATTTATAGTTCTAAATTGGATTTCATTTAAATAAAATGAGTTGTCAAGTTGAACGTAGCAAAACATCTAATAGAGATCCTTCTCTTCGTTCAGGATGACAAAGCCCGATGTTGCATGTCATGCTGAGCGCAGTCGAAGCATCTAAATAACATGTTCTTAAATATCTCCAGATATTTCTTTTAAGTTTTAACTTTTCACTTAAAACTTAATTATTTAACTTCGACCCCCAAATAAGATTACTACAATGCAAATTCTCATACTTAACATAAAAAAGCTCGTTCAGGTCGAAAAAACGCCAGCCAAATGGGTTGCTGGTGCCGATATGTCGAAATTGAATAGCATTGATAATGCATTTTTATTGATACATAATGGAGTTATCAAGGATTTCGGCACTATGGATAAAGCCCCAGAGTTATCGTCGCTTTTGGGCGATGTGCTTATTTATAATGCTCACGACAGAATGGTTTTCCCTTCGTTTTGCGATTCACACACGCATATTGTTTACGCAGGAAGTCGCGAAATAGAGTATACCGATAAAATAAAGGGATTATCGTACGAGGAGATTGCCAAACGTGGCGGTGGAATTCTGAACTCGGCTAAGCGTTTGGCGCAAGCATCGGAGGATGAACTTTACGAGCAGGCGCTTCAACGTATCAACGAGATTATTCATAAGGGAACTGGAGCAGTTGAAATAAAGAGCGGCTACGGCCTTAACACCAAGAACGAATTGAAAATGTTAAGGGTAATTCGCCGTTTAAAGGAGACTACACCTATTACTATTAAGGCTAACTTTTTAGGTGCTCACGCGGTACCTGCGGAGTATAAGGGAAAACAATCAGATTATGTTGATTTAATTATCAACGAGATGATTCCTCAGATTGCAGCCGAGGATTTAGCCGATTATATTGATGTTTTCTGCGATAAAGGATTCTTTACCGTTGAGGATACAGAGCGAATCCTTATGGCCGGTATAAAGTATGGACTACGTCCAAAAATTCACGCCAACGAACTAGATTACTCTGGAGGAATTCAGGTTGGAGTGAAGTATGGAGCATTATCGGTTGACCATTTAGAGTTTACTGGCGATGATGAGATTAATGCGCTCCTTGGTTCCGACACAATGCCAACGCTTTTGCCCGGTGCTGCATTCTTCTTAGGGATGATAGACCCACCTGTTCGCAAAATGATTCAGGCTGGCTTGCCTGTTGCTTTGGCTTCTGACTATAACCCTGGTTCATCACCTTCGGGCGATATGAAATTCATTATGTCGCTAGGATGCATTAAGTTGAGAATGCTACCCGAGGAGGTTGTTAATGCAACAACTATAAATGGTGCTTATGCAATGGGTATTTCCGATACTCATGGTAGCATTTGCAACGGCAAGGTGGCAAACGTATTTATCACGAAACCAATACCATCCATTGAGTTTATGCCTTACGCTTACACAACCGATTTGGTTGATGTGGTAATTTTGAATGGCAAAATCATCAATGGTGATTAAATACTAAAACTATGCGTACAGTTGTAATTGCATCGCTACTATTAATAATGGTATCATGCGCGGAAATCTCGATTCCAACATCTTTTCCAACTTCCATTCCTACAGGAAGTAAGCCTTTAACTACAGCCGAAATTACTGAGGGCTTAAAGGAAGCGCTTAAGGTTGGTGCAAAGAACTCAACTGGATTAGCTTCTCAAACCGATGGGTTTTTCAAGAATCCACAGCTTTTTATTCCATTCCCTTCAGAAGCCGAGAAGGTAAAAAACACTTTGATTAAAGCGGGATTCACTAAGCAGGTTGATGAATTTACGTTGACATTGAATCGGGCTGCCGAAAAGGCCACCGAAAAAGCACTGCCAATTTTTGTCGATGCAATTACCTCAATGACAATTTCCGATGCGTTGGGAATTCTTAAAGGTGAGGATAATGCTGCAACGGAGTATTTAAGAAGGACAACTTCGAGTCAACTTCAAACAGCATTCAAACCAATTGCTCGCGATGCTATTAATAAGGTAAACCTAACATCGTACTGGGAGCCATTGGCAACTAACTATAATAGAATAACTATACTTACAGGAGGCAAGGCTGTAAATCCAAACCTTGAGGATTATGTTACCCAAAAAGCTATCGATGGATTATTCATACTTATTGCGAAGGAGGAAAAAAGCATCCGAGAAAATCCTGCAGCACGGGTAACCGATATCCTTAAGCGAGTGTTCGCAAATACTAAATAACTTAATAACTAATTATCCTTTACTATAATGAGTGGCAAAAAACTTATCGAATGCGTTCCCAATTTCTCCGAAGGGTGCGATATGGGAATTATTAAGCAAATTACAAATGAGATTGAAGCCGTTGAGGGCGTAAAACTTATTGATGTTGACCCAGGCAAAGCAACAAACCGTACAGTGGTAACATTTGTGGGTACACCCGACGAGGTTATAGAGGCTGCATTCCGTGCAACTCGCAAGGCAATGGAACTGATTGATATGAGTAAGCACCACGGTGCGCATCCACGTTTTGGAGCAACCGATGTTTGCCCTTTAGTCCCAGTTGCTAATATCACAATGGATGAGGTGGTTGTTTACGCTCGCAAATTGGCAAAACGAATTGGCGAGGAACTAGGCATTCCTGTTTATTGCTACGAGTTCGCTGCATTCGAGGAGAAACGCAGAAACTTAGCCAACTGTAGAGCAGGGGAGTACGAAGGTTTGCCCAACAAGATGAAGGATGCTGCTTGGAAACCCGATTTTGGTCCAGCTAAATTCTTACCTCAAACCGGAGCTATTGCTGTTGGTGCGCGTAATTTCTTAGTTGCTTACAACGTTAACTTGAATACTACATCAACTCGTCGTGCAAATGCAATTGCTTTTGATATACGTGAGAAAGGTCGTCCGCAACGTGTTGGAAACCCATATACAGGCAAAATTGCTTTAGACGAAAAAGGAAATGAGATTTGGATTCCTGGTTCACTCAAGGCTTGTAAAGCCATTGGCTGGTTTATCGATGAGTTTGGAATTGCACAGGTATCTATCAACCTAACCGATATTACAGTTACGCCTTTACATATTGCTTTTGAAGAAGCAAATAAACGTGCCACCGAGCGTGGATTGCGTGCAACTGGTTCTGAAATTGTTGGTGTATTACCATTAAGCGCAATGCTCGATGCAGGAAAATATTTCCTTCGCAAACAGCAACGCTCAACTGGTATTTCCGATAGAGAAATTATAAAGATTGCCGTAAAGTCGATGGGCTTGGACGAACTTTATCCATTCGACCCAGACAAGAAAATTATTGAGTACATCCTCGAGGATAAGAACTCCAAGAAATTGGTAGATTTATCCGTAGAGAAATTTGCTCAGGAAACTGCATCTGAATCTCCAGCTCCTGGTGGCGGTTCTATTTCTGCTGCTATGGGCGCATTCGGCGCTGCATTAGCAACTATGGTTGCAAACTTGTCTTCACACAAGGCTGGTTGGGACGAGCGTTGGGAAGAATTCTCCAACTGGGCAGATAAGGGTAAATACTACATGGAACAGTTAACCAAAATGGTTGACGAGGACACCAATGCTTTCAACAAGATTATGAACGCATTTAGTTTACCTAAAGGCACTGATGAGGAAAAAGCCGCTCGTACAAAAGCAATAGAAGAAGCCACTTTGTATGCTATTGAAGTTCCTTTCAAAGTTATGCAGCTATGCTACGAGTCAATGGAAGTTGTAAAAGCAATGGCTGAGCACGGAAATCCAAACTCAGTTACCGATGCTGGTGTTGGTGCATTAGCAGCACGTTCGGGTGTTCTGGGAGCATTTTTAAATGTAAAAATTAATGCTGCAGGACTAAAAGATAAAACCGTAACACAAAGCTATATTGACCGTGGAAATGAAATTGTAGCGAAAACAATTGAGATGGAAAAGGCAATATTATCAATTGTGGAAAGTAAAATAAAATAATTGTTAAGTAAAAGATTAAAGATGCTCTCTAAAACTGGAGAGCATCTTTAATTTATATACAAAACAGAACAAAGATAAAACAACCCAACATCAAATTATAAACCTCTAAAAACCAATTCACAACTAATCTATTCCAAGTTAATCAAAGAAAAAAATTAAAAAGTTGTCGCTACCCCTTGCAAAAAAAGGGAATTGTTATACTTTTGCAAACCGATTTTGAGAGGTAAACGTTCATTGAGTCCTTTTAATCTTTAACACAATGCCGATGTAGCTCAGTTGGCCAGAGCAGCTGATTTGTAATCAGCTGGTCGGGGGTTCGAATCCCTCCATCGGCTCAAAAGGATTAAATACAGTTGGGGAGATACCAAAGCGGCCAACTGGGGCAGACTGTAAATCTGCTGGCGTATGCCTTCGTAGGTTCGAATCCTGCTCTCCCCACAAACTTGCCGATGTAGCTCAGGGGTAGAGCACTTCCTTGGTAAGGAAGGGGTCGCGAGTTCAATTCTCGCCATTGGCTCAACCCTAGCTTCACTTTCACAAAATTTTCCTCCAACTATTCTTCTAAAATCATCATTCAACATTCCTTGTTCATAATTCACTGAATTTTTATTCTCGACTCAACTCCATTTGTATCGATTTGTATTGGTATTTTTCATAATTTGCAACATGGCAAGAGTTGCTAATAATCTAACACACCATTAATTGCCATGAACGTTAAATATCAGGTAGAGAACTTCGAGAAATCGGTCAACCAAAAATTCGAGATTTACAACAGCATTTTTACAGGCCTCCCCATCAATCGTCAACCAGGTAATTTACTACAACAGTTTAACAAAACTGTTGAAAATGGTCTGCAAAATTCCCAATCGCCAAAGGAGATTATCGATACATTTATTAAGGAATTAAATCAGCCTGATAGTGACGAAAGACTTTTAACGCTTCTTCACGATTTTATAAGAATAGCCGAACGCCAAGTAGTAATTTTTGATGCGGTGGAGGATTCTGCATTCGACCAAATAAACGACCTTAACGGCTCAAATTCCTTGATATTTGTACTTAAAGATTACATCAATAAGAGATATGAGAACGACATTCTTCAAGCGCTAGCTAACCTAAAAATCAGGCTTGTACTTACAGCACACCAAACACAGTTCTACCCAGGCACCATACTGGCAATTATTAACGATTTGGAAATTGCCATCCGCAACAACGATATCGAAAGCACTGGCAAGTTGCTGCAGCAATTAGCATTCACATCGTTTTACAAGGAAACAAAACCCTCGCCGGTTGACGAGGCCAACAGCCTTATTTGGTACCTTGAAAATGTGTTTTACAATGCAGTTCTTTCAATCCATAAAGCAGTATTCACTCTTTTACCTACCAATGGGTTGGTGAACGAGAATTTGATTGAACTGGGATTTTGGCCCGGTGGCGACAGGGATGGAAACCCAAATGTAACCAGCGAGGTAACGCTTACTGTTGCTGAACTACTCCGTAAATCAATTATCAGAAAATACTATGCTGAAATTAGGCGAATTAAACGCCATATCACATTCAACGGAGTGTTTGATGATATTCAACAAATTGAAAAGCAACTACAGGGCTGCCTAAGCAACGATTGTGTATTGAATACTGATGAATTGATTAACAGCCTAACCGCTATCAAAAATCGTATTGACAAAGAATTTATAGGCCTTTACGCCGATGAGATTCAAAGTTTAATCAACTCGGTTATGATTTTTGGAAGTCATTTTGCCTCAATAGATATACGACAAGACTCCAGGGTTTTACGCAGTGTGTTTTCAAAACTATCGGATGGCAAATACGACGATAATGCATTTGAGAATGATTTAAGTAGAATGGATTGGCTCAGCAGCTTCAACCTTTCATTATCAAATCTGGAAAATTATACAGACATCACACACGATACCTGCGCCACAATTCAAAGCATCAAACTAATTCAACAGAAAAACGGAGAAAAAGGATGTAACCGGTTTATAATATCAAATTGCGGTAGGGCATCGGATATTATTATGCTCTATAAACTTTTCTCTGCCAATGGCTGGAATAACAGTTCAATTCCAATGGATTTTATACCGCTGTTCGAAACCATTGACGATTTGGAGAATTGCGATGCAATAATGGAGCAACTATACTCAAATCAATCCTACGTAAATCATTTAAAATACCGAAATAGTAAGCAAACCATAATGCTTGGCTTTTCCGATGGGACTAAGGATGGTGGTTACTTTGCTGCAAACTGGTCTATTTACAGAGCCAAAGAGAAGTTGAGTAAAATATCGGAAAAGTATGGTATTCAGGTTGTTTTCTTCGATGGGCGTGGTGGCCCTGCTGCCCGTGGTGGTGGAAAAACTCACCAATACTACGCCGCACAAGCGAAGGATGTTGCCAACAAGGAAATTCAACTTACCATTCAGGGACAAACAATCAGCTCCAACTACGGCACACACGTATCAGCACAGTACAATATGGAACAACTGCTGAGCGCTGCAATCAAAAATAAACTAGACCCGAGTTACCACGCCGAGTTTCCCGATATTCATCGGAAAATTATGGATGAACTAATGGAGCTGAGCAAAGCCTTTTACTGTGAGTTAAAAACACGGGAAGATTTTATCCCCTATATGCAGAAATACTCACCCCTTAACTTTTTTGGAAAAACTAATATAGGTAGCCGACCCGATAAGAGAAACCAAGGCGGCAAACTGCAACTCGATAATTTGCGGGCAATTCCATTTGTTGGCTCGTGGAGCCAAAACAAGCAAAACATTCCAGGATTTTATGGGTTCGGATTCGCCCTCAAGCAGGTTTACAAAAAGTACGGAGAAAACAACGTTGATGACCTATACTGGCGCAGCCGTTTCTTTAGAACTTTGGTGGAGAATAGCCAAATGGTTTTGGAAAAAACCAACTTTGAGTTAACATCGTTTGTGGTAAAAGACGAGAATTTCAGGGATATTTGGAAAACACTACACGAAGAGTACAAAACATCCATTGAATACCTGCTAAAAACATCGCGTTCAAAGTTCCTGATGGAGAAAAACCCAAAGGATATGTTATCGGTTCAATTGAGAGAGCGAATCATTACGCCTTTACTTGTTATACAGCAGTACGCACTAATGGAATACAACACTGCAACTGAAATTGGCGATAGCCAAAAAGCCGATTTATTTGCCAATATTGTGGTTCAATGCTCGTTTGGAATTATAAATGCGGCGCGGAATTCGGCATAGATAATTTGAAGATTTGAAAATGAGGGAATTTGAAAATGGGAAATAAGGAGTGATGCAGTGTTGGAGTTATGGAGTATTGGACGAATTCTCCTACTAAGCACTCCATCAATCCAAAATGACAATAATCCAGATTTAAAAATAAAAAACTTGGAGTAATGGATTAATGGAGTAAAACCAGACTCCACTTCTCCACCACTCCATCACTCCAATATATTTCCTGCAAAGACTAGAACTGCTTATCCTCCTTCATCACCCTATAAACAGGAACAGGATAGTAATACCAACCCCACTGTGGTACAAGGTATTTATCAAGGTAATTCCAGACTAGCAAACCATCATCGGATTGAGGTTCTAGAAGATATGCTGCAACACGACCAAGTTTTTGAGAAGGCTTTACAACTATAGAGCCTTTATCGAACTTTACTTTGGTTGTAACAAATTTACCGTAAACGTTATTGGTGTAATGGCCTTGGTTTAGTCTGGTTTCCGGTTTTAATGAATCAATATTGAACTGCTCAACCTCCAAGGTTATAGAATCCTTTAAATACTCAACCTTTACACCGTGCATTTTTAGTACTTGGTTTACCTCTGGGTCGTTAATTTTAAGAATATAAGCGTAAGGATAAGATATGCTTTGTGTTGGAACATAATCGGCAATATAGGGAACTGTTACTGTACGTTTTCGGTCTGTTTTGCGGAAACGTTCACGACCATTATCATCCTTGTAAACTTCGGCCTCGTAGGTTAGAATTGTTACTTTCTCAGGCGTTGGAACACCAGTGTACTTAATGGCAAAAGAATCAACCGCACTTAATCCAAGTTGCATAGTTTTGCTATCGGCTATATCAATTAATCGTTTCAGTTCATCCTTATTAGCCGAAGAGTAATCGACCAACGAAGCAATCAAGTTGTAACAACCCAAAACCCTCGATTTATAGTCGGCATAGACATAATTCTCGTTCAGAATGCTAAACCTATTACGCAAACCAAGGTAATTGGAAAAATAGCGAGGTTCAGATGCATAAGAAATCCAACCCTGCTCATAGTTCTTCTGGTCGATAAACTCACCGTAAAAACAGTTAAGCGTACCATAATCGTTTAGTAAGATTGATGAAACAGCAGGCATCATCTTATCGCGCATATAGTTAATCAGGTTTCTATCGCCATTTGGGTTCATCATCCAAGTGAAGGTAACTGGCTCCTGATGGTACGAACCATTGGTTGTATGGCAATCCATTATTACCGCTGGGTCCCAGCGGTTAATTACATTCTCAAGCACACCTTGCATTTCGTTGGATTCCAACTTCATTGCATCGCGATTAAGGTCGAGCATCAGTGCATTATGCCTCACTCCCACTGCGCTTGGCCCATTCTGATTTGTTCTGTTCTTATTGCTCATTTTATCGTTGCCGTCGGCATTGAGGTTCGGACATACAAGTAGCACCACATTTTTGAATATCTCGTTATCCTTCTTTGCAACTAAATCGCGCACAAACATCAACGATGCCTCCTTGCCCTCAACCTCACCAGAATGAATATTTGCTTGAATGTAAACCACTACCCTACCCCCTATTTCCAATGGATTTTTAGGCAAAGGATTTCCAACAATCATCAAAGGAATATCTCGTCCCTCGTGAGTTTTCGCAATAGTTTCAACTTTCACAAACTTCGAATTCTGCTGTAATTCCTTAACAAACGAAAGAACCTCTGAGTGATAGGATGTGAGTGTATAGTTTGAATTTTCAGCAGTAGTCAAAGGCTTATTCTGCGCAAAGACAGTTGAAACAAACAAAGTCAGAAACGATATTAAAACTATTCTTTTAATCATAAAGCATCAGTGTTTTCAGTTAAGATTGATAAATTGTGGAAAAGTTTAAAAAGAACACTTTAAACTTAAAAATCAAAATTAAGTCATAATTACAATTTAAACACCAAAAACCTAAAATATGAGGAAATTGATATCTCTTTCGTTTTCGTTAGTTTTATCGAGTTTTATTGCATTTGCTCAAAATGTACCTATTACAAAGGCAAACTACGAATTACCAGCACGCTTCTCCCCCCAAAAAATGGAGAAGATGGTTTTCAGCACCTCTGTGCAAGCGCATTGGTTAAAGAATAGCACTCGTTTCTGGTACAGCTACGAAACCACCAATGGCAAAACCTATTACATTGTTGACCCAGCCAAACGCAGTAAAAATGTTCTTTTCGATAACGTTGATGTGGCTGCACAGTTATCGCGCTTAACAAAGGAACCTTTCGATGCACAGCATCTACCTATCCAGAATATTAAATTCATCAAGAACGAAACTGTTATTCAGTTTGAAGTGAAGAGTACTCTTGTTGATGAAGATAAGAAAGACGATGAAGAAAAAGATATGAAGCAGAAAAAGGAAAAGAAATCTGCTAGTGCAAAACCCGACAAAAAAACATACTACTTTGAGTACGATTTGAATACAAGGAAACTTGTTCTTTTGGATGATTACAAGAAACCTAAAGAAAATCCTGAATGGGCAAACATTTCGCCAAATGGCGATATGATTGTATTTAGCCGCAAACACAACCTTTACTGGATGGACAAAGCTAACTATGAAAAAGCCCTTAAAAATGAAGATGACTCTACCATTGTTGAACATCAATTAACAAAAGATGGCGAAAAGGATTACAGCTACGGATACAGCAGCAAAGAAGAGGATAATGTGGATGAAGTAAAGAATGCCGACAAGCGCAAATCGGCTTGGATAACTTGGTCGCACGACTCCAAATTCTTTGCAATGACCCGCTCCGATTCCCGTAAGGTAAAAGATTTATGGGTTGTAAAAACATTATCTACTCCACGTCCAACCCTTGAAACTTATAAGTACCATATGCCCGGGGAAAAGGAAGCCCCTGTTGACGAACTGCTTATTTTCAACTTAGCTCAGGATACCGTAATTAAACCTGACGTAAGCGCATTTAAGGATCAAGATATCTCAATTATGAACGCTTCTACTAAAGCAAGCGATAGAGATAATGATTACAATGCGACAAAATGGATTTCGAAATTTAATGATAGGTTATACTTTGTTCGCTCATCGCGCGATTTGAAACGAGTTGATGTTTGCTATGCCGACCCCAAAACAGGAAAAATTACCACAGTTATTGAGGAGCGTTTGAATACCTATATCAATTTTGGCGGAATTGAATTAATAAACAATGAGAAAGAGATTATTCATTGGTCGGAGCGCGATGGTTGGGGCCATTTCTACCTATACGACAATAACGGCAAGTTGATTCGTCAAATAACTTCTGGCCCATTCCATTGTGAGGATGTTGTTGGAGTTGATGATGCTACCAGAACTCTTTATTTTACAGCAAATGCTAAAGAAGTTGATGAGGATCCATACTACTACCACTTATACAGAATTAATTTAGATGGTAGCGGAATGAAATTGCTGAACAAAGGCAATTTCGATAACTACGTTAGCATGGATGATGCCAGCAAATACTTTGTAAACAATTATTCACGTGTAAATACAACTCCTGAATCGAAATTAGTCGATAATAATGGTGTGGACATTATGGCTTTGGAAAAAGCCGATTTAAGTTTGCTTTTCCAAGCAGGATATAAATTCCCCGAGCCTTTCAAAGCAAAAGCAGCCGATGGAATTACTGATATCTACGGGGTGATGTACAAGCCTTTCAATTTTGACTCTACAAAGCAATATCCAATAATTGAGTATGTTTATCCAGGCCCACAAACCGAAGCAGTAAACAAATCGTTCTCTGCTCGTCTAGATAGAACCGACCGCTTGGCGCAGTTTGGTTTTGTGGTAATAACTTTAGGTAACCGCGGCGGACATCCTGCTCGCTCTAAATGGTATCACAATTACGGTTATGGAAATCTACGCAACTATGGTTTAGCCGATAAAAAGGCTGTTGCAGAACAACTAGCATATCGCCATAACTACATAGATATTAACCGTGTTGGTATTCACGGACACTCGGGTGGTGGATTTATGACCGCTGCTGCACTTCTCACCTACCCCGATTTCTTTAAGGTTGGTGTTTCCAATGCGGGTAACCACGAAAACAATATCTACAACCGTTGGTGGAGCGAAACCCATCATGGAGTTAAGGAAATTGCAGACACTAGTGGAAACGTTAGTTTTGAGTATAGCATTGAGAAAAACACAGAAATTGCTAAAAACCTAAAAGGACATCTACTTTTAACTACAGGCGAAATTGACAATAATGTTCACCCAGGCAATACAATTCGTTTGGCAAATGCGTTAATTAGAGCCAATAAACGATTCGATTTCTTTATGTTCCCCGGCCAGCGTCACGGTTACGGCGATATGACAGAGTACTACTTCTGGCTAATGGGCGACTACTTCTGCAAGCATTTACTTGGAGATTATTCAAATGATGTGGATATAACACAAATGAATATCGATAACGAAAAACGATAAAAAATAAAAACGGGGCTAAAGCCCCGTTTTTATTCTAATCTAAATTTTCCTAACTATGAACTAACAGAAATAATTTACTAAACCATCCAATAACCGCTGTAATTTCTCCTGCTCGGTCATTGCTTCGTATTTACGTTTTTCTTCAAGAATTGCTTGCCTTTCAGCCTCTATACGTTTTTGCCTGTTAGCCTCGTGTTTTGCAAGTACCTTATCATGCAGGTATTTCTCTGCAACCTGTGGAAATAATTCAAGCAATAACTCCTCTTTTTCGGTTTCAGCCAACTTTACATTATCGCCATATTCTGGGAAAGTTGGGTTTGGTTGTTTTTTGTAGTTTGCAGTATTGTATGGGGTTTCCTCGCGCACACCGGCAATCTTCATTCTAAACTCTGGGTCTATAGGCTGAGGTGTTTTCCCATAAATTCCCTTTACCAAGTTAACATACTGTATGGATTTGTTGGTGTAGAATGGCTGACCCTTGCTCTCGTCAATTGCGCAGTTAACAGCCTGAGCACCTACAATCTGACTTGTTGGTGTTACTAGCGGTGGGCAGCCTGCATCCAAACGCACCGAAGGAATTATTTCAAGAACTCGAGGTAGTAGTTGTTCCAACTTCAACTGTTTTAACTGAGCAAGCATATTGGTGTACATACCTCCAGGTATCTCAGCGTGCTTTACATTCTCGTCGGGAGCTGGGAAGTTAAAGTACTTCTCAATTTCCTGACAAGCTTCAACCAATGAGCTGTATTTACCATTTTGTGCAAAAAGAATAGCTTTTTCGAATAGGTTATCGATACGTGCTGGTAGAGTGTAGTTTGTAATATCAAAATCTACAGGTAACTCGTAGGTATCCAAATCCTTTAGGTCGGTTCTAATCTGCTTCAACTCAAGGTTAATAGCCTGAACAGACTTAAGATTTACTCCAGTTTCAATTCCAAGTTTATCGCAGAAAATCTGAATTAACTCAAACGAAGGAGCAGCGGGTCCACCAGCAAAGTTCCATATTGCAGTATCAACAATATCAACGCCATTGATAATTGCAGTAAGTGTAGATGCTAAACCATACCCAGGAGTACAGTGTGTGTGGAAATCAATTGGCACTTTAATTTCCCTTTTCAAGGAAGATATAAACCTTGCTGATTCCTCAGGGGTAACCAAGCCAGCCATATCCTTTAGGGTAATCATATCGGCA